>CALGFH010000260.1 GCA_937881255.1 uncultured Actinomycetes bacterium | reverse complement strand
CCGCGATCTGCTCGAACCCCTGGGCGTAGGCGACCACCTTGGAGGCGTACAGGGCATCGCGGACGTCGTCCACGAACCCCTCGGTCCGGCCGGCCTCCAGCCGCCCCGACGGCCCAGCCAGCACCTTGGCCGCGGCCGTGCGCTGGTCCTTCTGGGACGACAGGACCCTGGCGAACACCGCCTCGGTGATCCCGGTCACGGGCACGCCCAGCTCCAGGGCCGACTGCACCGTCCAGCGGCCGGTACCCTTCTGCTCGGCCTGGTCCAGGATCACCTCGACCAGCGGCTGGCCGCTGGCCTGGTCGACCTGGCGCAGCACCCTGGCGGTGATCTCGATCAGGAACGAATCCAGGTCGCCGGCGTTCCAGCCCTCGAACACCTCGGCCAGGGTGGCCGCGCTCATGCCGGCCCCCTGGCCGAGCAGGTCATAAGCCTCGGCGATCAGCTGCATGTCGGCGTACTCGATGCCGTTGTGGACCATCTTGACGTAGTGGCCGGCCCCGCCCGGCCCGACCAGCCGGCAGCAGGGCACGCCGTCGACCTGGGCGGCGATGGTGGTCAGGAGCTGCTCGACCAGGCCGTAGGCCTCCGGTGACCCGCCGGGCATGATGCTGGGGCCGTGCAGCGCCCCCTCCTCGCCCCCGGACACGCCCGTGCCCAGGAACCGCAGGCCGCGGGCGGTCATGGCCTGCTCGCGGCGGACGGTGTCCTCGAACCAGCTGTTGCCCCCGTCGATGAGGAGATCTCCCTCGTCCAGGTGGCCGGCCAGCTCCTCGAGGACGGCGTCGACGGCCGGGCCGGCCTTGACCATGACCAGGATGCGCCGGGGCCGGGCCAGGGCGGCCACGAACTCGGTGGTCGAGAACGTCCCGACCAGCTCGCCCTCGTCCCCGTGGCGGTCCAGCAGCTCCCGGGTCCGGCTCTCGGTCCGGTTGTGGACGGCCACCGGGAAGCCGTTGCGGGCGGCGTTGCGGGCCAGGTTCGCCCCCATGGTGGCCAGGCCGGTCACACCAAGCTCACACTCTCCAGCCATCACGGCCTCCTCGACCTCGGCGCACGCTTGCCGTGCGGGCACGCTACCGCAACGGTGCGCGGCCCCGCAGTGGCGACGCGGTCAGGGGTTGGCGGTGGCCGAGCTGAGCCAGCCCAGGTACCCGGGGCTGCCGTTGTCGATCGGGACGGCGGTGAGCTCGGGAGTCTCGTAGCCGTGGTTGGTCTCGATGTGGGCGGCCAGGGAGTCGAAGCGGGCCCCGGTGGTCTTGATCAGGCAGAGCCACTCCTCCGCGGTCTCGATCCCGCTCCGCCAGCGGTAGGTGCTGGAGATCGGGCCGAGGACCTGGACGCAGGCGGCCAGGCGCCGCTCGACCAGGTCGCGGGCCAGCCGCTCGGCGTCCTCGCGGGCGTCGGTGGTCGTCATCGCCATCAGGTACCGGTCGGGCACTTGGCAGTCACCTCACGCGACGTCGGGGGGTGAATCGGGGGCAGGGATCGTACGACTCGGGATGCGTCGGGCCAGCATCGCCGCCAGGACGGCCACGGCGGCGGTCAGGGCGAAGGCGCCGGCGATGCCGGCCCACGGCGGCCAGCCGGACGCGGCCCCGGCCGCGACCAGGACCCCGCCCAGGCCGGCCCCAAGGGCCACCCCGAGGGTCTCGGTCAGCTGCAGCGAGGCGCTGGCTGCGCCCTCCTGGCCGGGCGGGGCCTCGCCGAGCACGATCAGGGAGATGGGCGAGTAGGCCAGGCCGATGCCGAAGCCGCCCACCGCCCAGCCGACCACCCCGACGGCCACCGGGACGGCCTGGAACAGGGCGGCGACCTCGCAGGCGATGCCGACGGCGACGACCAGGAACCCGGCCTGGACCAGCCGCCGCCCCGGCCACTCGGCGGCCTTGCGCTCCTGGACCCAGGAGGCGGCCGTCCAGGCGAGGGTCGCGGCGGTCACGGCGACGCTGGCCACCACCGTGCTCTGGCCCCTGATCGAGGTGATGGCCAGGGGCACGTAGGTGTCGGCCCCGAAGAAGGCGAAGGTGAGCAGGCCCCGCGACAGCACCGCCACCGGCAGGCCGGGCCGGGCCGTGAGCGTCCCCGGCGGGAGCAGGCCCCGCAGCGGGACCAGGCCGACGGCCAGGCCGGCGGCGACCAGCAGGGCCGCGGCCAGCGGCGAGCGGCTGGTCAGGCCGGCCAGGACCAGCCCGGCCCCAGTGGCCACCGCGACCGCCCTGGGCAGCCGGCCCCGCTGGGCAGTCGGCTCGGGGGGCGGGCCCAGCCGGCGCAGCGACGGCCAGGCCAGGGCGCCCGAGGCGGCGACCAGCGGCAGCAGGCCCAGGAACACCCAGCGCCAGCCGGTGCTGGCCGCGACCAGGGCCGAGACGGCCGGCCCGATCAGGCCGGGCACGACCCAGGCGGTGGACAGGACGGCGAACACCCGCGGCCGCAGCGCCTCCGGGTAGCTGCGCCCGATGGCGGCGTAGGCGACCGCCGGGATCGCCCCGGCCCCCAGCCCCTGGAGGCCGCGGGCCAGCACCAGCACCAGCATGCTGGGGGCCAGGCCGCCGATGATCAGGCCGGCCATGAACACCAGCACGCCGGCCACGAACGGCGGGCCCGGGCCGCGCCTGTCGGCCTGGCCGCCGGCGACCACGATGCCGACCAGCAGGCCGAGCTGGAAGGCGCTGGTCACCCAGCCGTAGAGGCTGATGCCCTCGAGGTCGTCCTTGATCGCCGGGAGGATGGTGATCACGGCCAGGGCCTCGAAGGCGACCAGGGTGATGGTCAGGACCAGGCCGATGGTGAGCCCGCGCCGGGCCGGCGTCATCAGCCCGGCCGGACGCCGCGACGACCGCTTCATTGTTGGCCCACGCGGCCATGCTACCGGCGCCGGACCGGCCCTCTGCCGGCTTGACAGGCAACCGGCGGGTTTGGAAGGGTACGCCCGTCGTCGGCCACCCCCCCAATCCCCCATTGGGCCAACGGCACGGAAGTGGTGCGCGCGCGAGCCTCGCGTTCGCTGTGCTGCTGCTGACGGCCCTGGCCCGGTTCCCCCGAGAGGCTCGCCAGCTTGCGCAACGAACCGGCACCACGCGGCTCGAGGGCCCGCCCGAGGCATGCCCGGGCCCGGGCCGGTTCGCCCTGGCGGGGCAACATCAAGATGGCCGGCCTGATCGTGATCCCGCTGCTGCTGGCCTGGGCCCTGCTCCCGGCCAGCGCCAAGCCGGGCGCCGGACGGTCGCTCGGTCAGGACCGGGCCGCAGCGGCCGCGCCGGCGCCCGACGCCGTCCGGCTGACCTCGCTGGTCAACGCCGAGCGGTCCCGCCGGGGCCTGCCGGCCCTGAGCGTGGTCCCCCGCCTCTCGACCCTGGCCGGCGCCCAGTCGGCCCGGATGGCGGCCGCCCGGCGCCTGTCGGCCAGCCCCGGGCTGGCGGCCGCGGTCCAGCCGGCCAGCGCCTGGGAGGAGCAGGTCCGCTGCGCCGCCAGCGTCGAGGTGGCCCACCAGGAGCTGATGCGCTCGGCCGGGGCCAAGCGCCGCATCCTCAGCCCCTCCTTCAACGCCATCGGGGTCGGGGCCAGCAAGGCCGGCTGCGTCTGGGTGACCGAGCTGCTGGCCAAGGTGCCGGACACGACCGCGGCCGGGACCGCCCGGCGGCCGGCCCGCCCGACAACCACCACCACCAAGGCGACCACCACGACCAGGGCGGCGACCACCACCACCAAGCCGGCCCCCCGGCCGACGGCCGCCCCGACGACCTCGCCGGCCCCGGCCGGCAACCAGAGCACCGCCCAGAAGCTGGCCAGCGACCTGTTCGAGCGGCTCAACGCCGAGCGCCGGGCCAGGGGCCTGGCCGCGCTCGACTGGGACGGCGACCTGGCCCGCGTCGCCGGCGACTGGTCGGCCGAGATGGCCGGCAGCGGCAACTTCCGCCACCGCGACCTGGGCGCGGCCGGCGGCCTGCCCGGCATGGGCAAGTTCTCGGCCCTCGGCGAGAACATCGCCTGGGTCGAGGGCTACCCGAGCATGGGCAACCAGCTCCACGTCGGCTGGATGCGCTCGGAGGGGCACCGGGCCAACATCCTCCAGCGGGGCTTCGACTCGGTCGGGATCGGGGTCGTCTGCTCCGGCGGCCGGGCCTGGGCGACCCAGAACTTCGGCCGCCTGGACAACTCCAGCGCCCCGTCGATGGGGTCGAGCACCCCGGCCGAGGAGCCGATCGTGGCCACCCGCAACGACGGCGTCCGCTGCTGAGGGTCCCGGAGGTTTCGCCGCCGGCGGCACTCGTGGTCAGATTGGCGGGCCAACGGTGGCAGTTGGGCCAGGGAACGACCGAGGCGGTGTGGGCATGCTCAAGGCATGGGTGCTGATCCAGACGGAGGTGGGCAGGGCCGGCGAGGTGGCGGCGGCCGTGACCGCCATCGACGGGGTCGAGCTCGCCGAGGTGACCGCCGGCCCGTTCGACGTCATCGCCAAGGTCCAGGCGTCCAACCTGGACGCCCTCGGCAAGCTGATCGTCAGCCGCGTCCAGGCCGTCCCCGGCACCCTGCGCACCCTCACCTGCCCGCGCCCCGGGCCCGACCGCCCGGACGCCTAGGCGCGCCATGGGCGAGCCGGCACCGCCGCCGCTGCACCCGGAGCTCGAGCCGCTGGCCGGCCTGCTCGGGACCTGGCGGGGCGAGGGCGCCGGCCGGTACCCGACCATCTCGGCGTTCCGCTATGGCGAAGAGGTGCGCTTCTGGCACGTGGGCAAGCCGTTCCTGGCCTACGCCCAGCGGACCTGGAGCCTGGACGACGGCCGGCCGCTGCACGCCGAGAGCGGCTACTGGCGGGCCAAGCCGGGCGGCGCCGTCGAGCTCGTCCTGGCCCACCCCACCGGCATCGTCGAGGTCCAGGAGGGCCGCCTGGACGGCGGCCGGATCGAGCTGCGCAGCACCACCATGGCCGGCACCGCCACCGCCAAGCGGGTCGAGGCCCTGCACCGCCACTTCGACCTGGACGGCGACCGGCTCAGCTACCGGATCGACATGGCCGCCGTCGGCCAGCCCCTCCAGCACCACCTGGCCGCCGAGCTGCGCCGCGTGGGCTGACCGCCGCCGGGGTCAGCCGTCGAGGACGGCCAGGTCGAGCCGGCGGAGGCGCCGCGGGTCGGCCAGGATGTCGATCTCGGCGATCTTCCCGCCGGCCACCGTGAAGCCGAGGACCGACGCCGGCCGTCCGCGGGGCGCCGCGACCAGGCCGGCGGCCCCGTTCACCAGCGCCAGCCGGGCATGGCTGGCGAGCCAGGCGAAGCCGAGGGCAGAGGAGGCGACGGCCCGCGCCCCCCGGACCTCCGTGGACGAGCCAGCCTGCTCGGCCCTGAGCACGACGTCGGGGTCGAGCACCCCGACCAGGGCGTCGAAGTCGCCGCTCCGGGCGGCGGCCAGGAAGGCGTCGACCACCGCTCGAACCGCTCGGCCAGCCGGTCGTGGTCGTCCATCGTCACATCGCTCCGCCGC
>CALGFH010000259.1 GCA_937881255.1 uncultured Actinomycetes bacterium | reverse complement strand
TCTTGGCCGCGCGCTCCTTGGACATGCCCTTGTCCTTGAGCGCCTCGTACTGCTTGGGGTTCTTGACGTTGGCCGACTTGGACGGCATCTGCCCCTCCCTCCGCTGGGAACGCTGGTTGCCTCCCTTCCCCGGAGCCGGTCGCGGTAACCCGGGATCGTGACACCGGCGCCTCCGGGTGCGAACATGTGTTCGATGAGCCGGACGACGATCCTCCATGCCGACCTGGACGCGTTCTACGCCTCGGTCGAGCAGCGGGACGACCCCCGGCTGCGGGGCCGGCCGGTGATCGTCGGGGGCGGGGTCGTGCTCGCGGCCAGCTACGAGGCCAAGGCCCACGGCGTCCGCACGGCCATGGGCGGGACCCAGGCCCGCCGGCTGTGCCCCCGGGCGGTGGTGGTGCCGCCCCGCATGGGGGCCTACTCCAAGGCCAGCAAGGACGTGTTCGAGGTCTTCCGGCAGACGACCCCGCTGGTCGAGGGGCTCTCCATCGACGAGGCGTTCCTCGACGTTGGCGGGCTGTGGCGGGTCTCGGGGACGCCGGTGGAGATCGCCATGCGCCTGCGGCGGGAGGTCCGCGACCGGGTGGGGCTGCCCATCACCGTCGGGGTGGCCCGGACCAAGTTCCTGGCCAAGGTGGCCAGCGGCGTCGCCAAGCCCGACGGCCTGCTGGTGGTGCCGGCCGACGGCGAGCTGGCCTTCCTGCACCCGCTGCCGGTCGAGCGGCTCTGGGGGGTCGGCCCGGTGACCGCGGCCAAGCTCCGCGGCCACGGGATCACCAGCGTCGGCCAGGTGGCCCGGCTCGGCGAGAAGACCCTGGTCACCATGGTCGGCCAGGCCTCCGGTCGCCACCTGCACGCCCTGGCCCACAACCGCGACCCGCGGCCGGTCGACACCGGCCGCCGGCGCCGCTCGATCGGGTCCCAGCGCGCCCTCGGCCGCTCCCCCAAGACGACCGGCGACCTCGACGTCATCCTGATCTCGCTGGTCGACCGCATCACCCGCCGGATGCGGACCGCCGACCGGGCCGGCCGCACGGTGGTCCTGCGCCTGCGCTTCGACGACTTCACCCGGGCCAGCCGCTCCCACACCCTGCCCTGGCCGACCAGCCACACCCCCACCATCCTGGCCACCGCCCGGACCCTGCTGGCCGCCGCCACCCCGATGATCCAGCGCCAGGGCATCACCCTGATCGGCCTGGCCGTGGCCAACCTCGACGACAGCGGCGTCATCCAGCTCACCCTGCCGTTCGACCGCCAGAGCCAGTCCGCCCTCGACACCACCCTCGACGACGTCCGCACCCGCTTCGGCTCCGACGCCATCACCCGGGCCGTCCTCCTCGGCCGCGACCAGGGCCTCTCGGTCCCCCTGCTGCCCGACTGACCGCCCGATCCTTCATCATGGCCGCATGGACGACGCCGTGCTGGCCTACATCGACGCCATCGACCCCGGGCACCGGCCCCTGTTCGACCGGCTCCACCGCCTGGTCCTCGAGGCGCACCCCGAGGCCACGGTGGTGCTTTCCTACCAGATGCCCACCTACAAGGTCGGCCGCAACCGCCTGTTCCTCGCCGCCTGGAGTCACGGCATCTCGATCTACGGCTGGCAGCGGGGCCGCGACGCCGGCTTCACCGACCGCCACCCCGACCTGTTATCGAGCAAGGGCACCATCAAGCTGCGACCCGGCGACGCCGCCACCCTCGACGACGACGAGCTCCGCGACCTCTTCCGCACCGTCCTCGACGGCCCGGCCGGCGGCTAGGGGCGGCGGGTGGGGGCGATGGACGGGACCAGGGTCGCCACCCTGAAGGTCCCTGGGGCGAGCCTCCACTACGAGGTCCGGGGGGACGGGCCCCTGCTGCTGATCATTCCCGGGATGCCGGCCGACGCCGGGCTCTACACGGTCCTGGCCCGGCGGCTCGCCGCCGGCTGGACGGTGGTGACCTACGACCCGCGGGGCATGTCCCGCAGCCAGCTCGACGGGCCGGCCACCGACCAGCTGGTCGAGGTCCACGCCGACGACGCCAAGCGGGTCCTGGCCGCGGTCGGCGCCGGGCCGGCCCACGTGCTCACCGACAGCGTCTCCGGCCTGGTCGGCCTCCAGCTGGCCGCCACCGAGCCCGCACAGGTCCGCACCCTGGTCGCGTTCGAACCGCCCGTCACCGAGCTGCTTCCCGACCGCGAGCGGTGGCGCGCCTTCTTCGACGACCTGCACGACACCTACCGGACCCAGGGCCTGTACCCGGCCCTGCACATGTTCGCCGAGGCCGCCGGCCTCGGCGGCGGCGAGCCACCCGACCCCGACCCGGACCCCGAGACCACGGCCGCGATGGCCCGCATCGACCAGAACCTGGACCGGTGGCTCGGCCACGTGGTGCGCCCGTCGTTCCTCGGCTGGGCGCCCGACATCCCCCGGCTCCGGGCCGGCCCGACCCGGGTCGTGGTCGTGGTCGGCGCGGCGTCGGCACCGCCTCAGGTCGCCTGGCAGGCCAGCCATGCCCTGGCCGAGCAGCTCGGCGTCCGCCCGGTGACCGCCCCCGGCGACCACGACGCGGTCACCAGGCGACCCGGCGAGTTCGCCGAGCTGCTGGGGTGGGTTCTTGGTGGGTCCTGACCTGTTGGTTCATCAACTGTTCGGGTGACGGCCACCGCCGGTTGGGGGGCTGGTCTGCCAGCATGGCCGGCATGGCGGCAGGCGAGGACGGCGACACCGACCCCGGGCGGGGCCGCCTGGGCGAGGTCGCCGGGGTGTTCCTCAAGCTGGGCACGATCGGTTTTGGCGGCCCGGCCGCCCACATCGCCCTCATGCACACCGAGGTCGTCGGCCGCCGCCGCTGGGTCACCGAGCAACAATTCCTCGACCTGGTCGGGGCGACCAACCTGCTGCCCGGGCCCAGCTCCACCGAGCTGGCCATCTACCT
>CALGFH010000258.1 GCA_937881255.1 uncultured Actinomycetes bacterium | reverse complement strand
CAGGCCGGCGCCGGTGAGCGCGGCCACGGCGGTGCGACGGTCGGTGGTCATGCCGCCATCGTGCTCGACGCGGGGTCGAATCTTTGCCAGTAGGCGCCGAGTACGAAATGATCGATCGTGAGATGGCCGTTTTCCTTGATGATGTTGACGTACGGCTGCTGTCCGCCCTGCAGCGCGACGCCGACCGCACCAACGTCGAGCTGGCCCGTCTGGTCGGGCTCTCCCCCGCGGCGACGCTGCACCGCGTCCGCCGGCTGAAGGAGTCCGGCGTCATCCGGGTGGTCAGCGCCCGGCTCGACCCAGCCGCCGCCGGGTTCCCGCTGCACGTGTACGTGGCCGCCAGCCTGGCCCGCCACGACCCCCGGGCCACCCGCGTGTTCGAGGACCAGGTCCGGGCGATGCCGCAGATCACCGGCGCCGACAACGTCGCCGGGGAGATGGACTATCTGCTCACCATCGTCGCCCGGGACGTGACCGAGCTGCAGCAGGTCCTGGCCCGGCTGGCCACCCACGGCGGTGAGCGGCTGGTCACCTACCTGCGGCTGGAGGAGGTCAAGCCACCCTCGCCCCTCCCGCTGGCCCCGACCCCGCCGGCCGCCCCCCGCGCTCGCCGGGCCCGCTAGCGTCTGTCATTGTCGTTCCCGAACGGGGGTGCGGCCGGTGCGGTGGCGGAGATGGAGCCTGATCCTGGTGGTCGTGGCCGCGCTCGGCGGGCTGGCCGTGGCCGGGCAGGTGGTTGACCTTCCCGAGGCCGGGCCGCCGACGTCCACCGCCACCACCGGGCTGGTCAGCATCGTCACCCTGCCGCCGCCGGCGGCGGTCCCCGAGGCGCTGCGCCGGCCGCTGCGGCTGCCCGGCCTCCGCGGCGACGGCTCCTGCCCGGCCAGCTTCGTGGCCGGCCCGCCGATGACCGCGGTCAACCCCGTGGCGGCCGTCGCCGTCGGCGGCGGCCCGGTGTACCCGGTGCTGTCCCGGGCCGCCAACGGCCGGCTGGACCGCAGCGCGGTCGCCTACTGGGACGCCCCCGAGCCGCTGGGCGGCGTGGCCATCGTCCGCGGCCACCGGCTGGGGGCGCCCGGGGACCGGATCCGCTTCCGGGACGACGACGACCGGCTCCGCCCGACCCACGTGCTCGACCCGGCGGCCGCCTACCCGGGCGCCGCCCAGGGCCGCTGGTGGCGGCCGACCCGGCTGCGGGCCGGCGCCGGCTGCTACGGCCTCCAGATCGACGGGCCCAACTTCAGCCAGGTGCTGGTGGTCGAGCTCGGCTAGCCGGCCGCCGGGGAGGTCAGCCGGGCAGGCGCAGCCAGCGGTAGCCGAACCCTTCCAGGGCCAGCGGCTGGCCGGCCCTGGCGGGGTCGTAGCGCCGGTCGGCGAAGAGCTCGGCCAGGGGACGGGTGGGGTCGACGTGGTCGAGCTCGACGGCGACCTGGACCGCCTCGGGGCCGAGGTTGTGCAGGGCCAGGACCCCCCGGCCGCGCCAGTCGCAGCGGTGGGCCAGCGCCGACGGCTGGCCGCTGTCCAGCACCTGGCAGGTCCCCCAGCCCAGCTCGGGCAGCTCCTTGCGGGCCCGGATGGCCCGCTCCATCCAGTTGAGCAGCGACCCGGGGTCGCGGCGCTGGTCGGCCACGTTGACCTGGTCGGGCCCGAACGGGCCGTCGCCGACCAGCGGCACCGCCGGGTCGCCTTCCGTGAAGCCGGCCCCGGGGCCGGCGGTCCACTGCATCGCCACCCGGACCGCGGCCCGGCCCTCGACCCGCTGGTCGTCGCCGAGGCCGATCTCCTCCCCATACAGCAGCACCGGGGTGCCGGGCAGGGTGAGGAGCAGGCTGTAGAGCAGCTCGACGCGGCCGCGGTCGCCGTCCAGCATCGGGGGCACGCGGCGGCGGATGCCACGGCCGAAGCTGCGCATGTCCGGGTCGGGGGCGAGCGCCGCGAACACCTCCTCGCGCTCGGCCTCGGTCAGCTTGTCCAGGGTCAGCTCGTCGTGGTTCTTGATGAAGTTGGCCCACTGGTTGGCCTCGGGGACCTCGGGCAGCTCCCGCATGGCGGTCACGATCGGCGCCGGGTCCTGGCGGACCAGGGCCAGGAAGACGTGCTGGTTGAGGATGAAGTTGAACAGCATGTGCATCTCGTCGCCGCCCTCGTCGCCGAAGAAGCGGCGCTGCTCCTCCGGGGGCAGGTTGGCCTCGGCGAGCAGGATGGCGTCGCCCCGGCGCCGGTTGGTGAAGGCGCGCAGGTCGCGCAGGTAGCCGTGGGGGTCCTCGCCCCGGGCGGGGTCGGTGCCGGCCTGCTCGATCACGAACGGGGCGGCGTCGACCCGGAAGCCGGACAGGCCCAGCTCCAGCCAGTAGCCGACCACCTTGCTGATCTCGTCCCGGACCCGCGGGTTGGCGATGTTGAGGTCGGGCATGTGGGAGTAGAAGCGGTGCAGGTACCACTTGCCGGCGACCTCGTCGTAGTCCCAGTTGGAGTCCTCGGCGTCCGGGAACACCACCCCCTGCGGCCCCTCGGGCTCCTCGTCGGCCCAGACGTAGAAGTCGCGCCAGGGCGAGCCCTCGTCGGCCCGGGCCGACCGGAACCAGGGGTGCTCGTCCGAGGTGTGGTTGACGACCAGGTCGGCGATCACCCTGATGCCCCGCTCCCTGGCCGCCCTGAGGAACTCGACCAGGTCGCCCAGGGTGCCCAGGCGCGGGTCGACGCCGTAGAAGTCGCTGATGTCGTAGCCGTTGTCCTTGTTCGGGGTCGGGTAGAACGGCATCAGCCAGACGCAGGTCACGCCCAGCCCGGCCAGGTAGTCGACCTTGCCGGTGAGCCCGGGGAAGTCGCCGACCCCGTCGCCGTCGCTGTCGGCGAACAGCTCGACGTCCACGCAGTAGATGACGGCGTTCTTCCACCACAGGTCGTAGGCGGCCTTGTCGCTCATGCCCGGCCACCCCGCCCGGCCAGCTCCGGGACCACCTTGGACCCGAAGGCGTCGATGAACGGCCGCTGGTGCTCGGCCTGGCCGACCTCGTGCAGGTAGAGGCGGTCGAAGCCGAGCTCCAGGTACTCCCCCAGCCAGGCGGTGTGGCGGCCCAGGTCGGCCGAGACGAGCACCGCCGAGCGGACGTCCTCGGGGGTCACGTACCGGGCCGCGGCGTCGAACTCCTCGGGCAGGGCCAGCTCCATGGCCAGGACCGGGTCGAACACGTTGCTGCGCCACTGGTCGTGGGCGACGGCCAGGGCCACCTCCTCGTCGGCCGCCCAGGACAGGTGCACCTGGAGGTACAGCGGCTTGCCCTCGCCGCCGCCCTCCCGGAACGCCTCGATCACCTCCCGGAGCCGGTCGTGGGGCTGGTTGATGGTGACCAGGCCGTCGGCCCAGCCGCCCACCCAGGCGGCCGTCCCGGGGCTGATGGCCGCCCCGATCAGCGCCGGCGGCCGCTCGGGCAGGGACCACAGCCGGGCCCGGTCGATCCTGACCAGCCCGTCGTGGCTGACCGTCTCGCCGGCCAGCAGCGCCCGGATGACGGCCACGGCCTCGCCCAGGCGGGCCCGGCGCTCCTCCTTGGCCGGCCAGCGGTCGCCGGTGATGTGCTCGTTGGAGGCCTCGCCGCTGCCAAGGGCCAGCCAGAACCGCCCCGGGAACAGCTCGCTCAGGGTGGCCGCGGCCTGGGCCACGATCGCCGGGTGGTACCGCTGCCCGGGCGCGTTGACCACGCCGAAGCCGAGGCCGGTGGCCTGCAGGGCGGCGCCCAGCCAGGACCAGGCGAAGCCGCTGTGGCCCTGCCGGGCGCTCCAGGGCGCGAAGTGGTCCGAGCACATCGCCGCCTGGAACCCGGCCTCCTCGGCCGCGACCACGCAGCGCAGCAGCTCGCTCGGGGGGAGCTGCTCGTGGGAGGCGTGGTAGCCGATCAGTGGACTCGATGGGGACTGGCTGCTCATCTGCGCTCCTGCCGGGAAGGGTTCCATCCCAGCCTCTAACCGCCCGAGCCGTCGCTCAAGCATCCGGCTATGGTTGCCCCGAGGAGGCGAGGCCCATGGTCGAGTGGGACGGCAGGGTGCTGCTGACGACACCCCGGCTGCTGCTGCGGAGGTTCCGGCGCGACGACCTGCCGCTGTACGCGGCCCTCAACGCCGACCCCGAGGTGGCCCGGTATCTGGGAGGGCCGCTGAGCCGCCAGGACTCCGACGACATCGCCGCCTGGGCCCAGGAGTGCCATGACCGCGAGGGGCTGGGGCTGCTCGCCGTCGAGCGACGCCAGGACGGCGCCTTCCTGGGCATGTGCGGCCTGCACCACCAGGCGTCCCTCCCCGACGACGTCGAGGTGGCCTGGCGGCTGGCCCACGAGCACTGGGGCCACGGCTACGCCACCGAGGCCGCGACCGGCTGGCTGGACCACGCCTTCGGCCCCCTGGGCCTGCCCCGGGTGATCTCCATCACCGACCGGCCGAACCTGCGCAGCCTGGCCGTGATGCGACGCCTCGGCATGGAGTTCGACCACGAGGCCGAGATCGAGGACATGGGCCAGGTGTTCCAGGCGGTCGTCTACTCGATCACCGCCGAGCGGTGGCGCGACGCCCGTCAGCGTTGACGAGCCGGGACCTCAGCCGCTGGCGTCCTTGGCGTCGGCCTCGATCGCGGCCGTGTCGGCCTTGAGCTGCTTTGCCTGGACCTTCTCGGCCCGGCGCATGGCCTGCTCGATCTTGGCCCCCATGTCGGAGACGCCGACCACCACCAGGCCGGCCTGGCCGGCGTCGAGATGCTCGCCCAGCTCCTTGAGGTCGTCGCGGCTCATGCCGGCGGCGGCGTGCCCGGCCACCGCCCCCAGCGCGGCCCCGCCGGCGGTGGTGGCGGCCAGCAGCCCGGCCCCGATCCCGGCGAACGGGAACAGGGCGATGACCAGGCCTGTGGCCAGCCCGACCCCGCCGCCGAGGACGCCACCGACCCGGGTCGGGGTCTCGTGCTTCTTGGCGATCTTGACCTTGCCGTCGTCCCGCCGCTCGATCACCGCGGCGTCGTAGGCGTCGATCAGCCCGGCCTCGCTGTGCAGGTCCTTGACCAGCTGGTAGTCCGCTTCGGCCTCGGCCACGCCGGGGTACACCCCGACATAGGCCATGAACGTGTCGACGGCCATCCCCCTACCTCCCTCGAGCGATCCCGGTCGGCGCCCAGCCTGCCGGAACCAGGCAGGGCCGTCCTCACCCTGATCGGGTGATTCCGTGGTCAGTCGGATGGGGGGGTGACGATGTCCCGCAGGCGCTCGGCCCTGTCGGGGGTCCAGCCGGGCGGCTGGAGGACTGTCGCCCAGCCGTCGACGAACTCGCGGGTGTAGGTGTGGCCGTGGCCGTCGGGGACGCCCGTGGAGAGTGGAAGGTCGGCGGTCACCTGCCAGAAGGTCACCAGCGGGATCCAGACCATCGTGTCGAGCACGTCGCGGCCGTGCGGCTCGGCCAGCCAGTCCGGCCGGTCCCAGGCCAGTCGTGGGCTCCACCAGACGATCGGGTCCGATGGGTGCTGGAGGTACAGGATCCTGCTCCCCTCCCAGTCGGCCGGCCCGACCCCGGCGGCCACGTCGTTGGTGAACCGGACTCTCCGGCCGCCCTTGTAGACCGGCTCCACCTCGCGGCTGCCAGCGTCCCGGCCGTCGGTGAACTCGCGGTACAGGGTGTTGAAGTTGGGCGGGCCGGCGAGCAGCGCCCCGGTGGTGCGGTTGGCCAGGTCGTACTCGCCGCTGAAGGCGGTCTCGCCCCCGAAGGAGCCCAGGCTCAGGCCGAACACGAACAGCTCGGGGCGGTCGGTCTGGGGCAACTGGGACCAGCGCTCGTAGACGGCGTCGAACAGCTGGCGGCCGGCCTCCCGGGCCTTCTTCTGGTC
>CALGFH010000257.1 GCA_937881255.1 uncultured Actinomycetes bacterium | reverse complement strand
GGCCCCGCCCGCCGCGGTAGCCGCAGTACTGGACGACCAGGGGGAGCGGGTCGGGCTGGGTCGCCGGCCGCAGCAGCCAGCCCCGGACCGGCTGGCCGCTCCAGCCCGGGAAGGTCACGTCCTCGACGGCCACGGTGACGAGCCCGCTCTCGACGGGCTGGCGGCGCAGGTCGGGGCGGATGCTGCGGGCCTCGTCCAGGGTCTCCCGCCAGAACCGGTCGAAGTCCTCGGGCTCGTCGTGGTCCGCCCGGGCCAGCCCGAGGAGGGCCGGGTCGTCGTCGTACAGGGTGGGCGCAGGTGGGTCGCCGGCGTACGGGGCCTCAACCACGGGCCGCTCCCGGCCGGCGCCGACGGGGGCGACCCGGGTGGCCGGGGCGTTGGCTCACTTGCCGGTCCCGGCGAGCAGGCCGCGCACGAAGTGCCGCTGCAGGAAGACGAAGACCGCCATCGGCAACGCCATGGCGACGAAGGCGGCCGCCGTCAGCAGCTCCCAGCCCTGGCCGGTGGTGGCGTTGACCAGGTTGGCGGTGGCCACCGTTACCGGGGCCACGTCGGCGGCCCCGCCGAGGAAGATCAGGGCGATGAGCAGGTCGTTCCAGACCCAGATGAGCTGGAAGATGGCGACCGAGGCCAGCGCCGGGGTGGCGACGGGCAGCGCGATGTGCAGGAAGGCCACCCGGTCGCTGGCCCCGTCGAGGGCCGCGGCCTCGAACAGCTCGGCCGGCAGGGCGGCGAAGAAGGTCCGCATGAGGTAGATCGCGAACGGCAGCGCGAACCCGACATGCACCAGCCAGATGCCGACGAAGGTGCCGGTCAGGTGGGCGGCGTTGTACAGGCGCAGCACCGGCACCAGGGTGAGCTGCACCGGGACGACGAGCAGGCCGAGCAACACGGCGACCAGCAGGGCCCGCCCCCGGAAGCGCATGCGGGCCAGCGCGTACGAGCCGACCGCGCCGATCGTGGTCATCATGGCCACCGCCGGGACGGCGATCAGCAGGCTGTTGACCAGCGCGGCGCCCAGGCCGCGGTCGACCAGGACCGTGCGGTAGCTGTCCAGGGTGAGGCCGCCGGGGTCGGTGAAGGCGGTCCACCAGCCGGCGGTGGAGATGGTGTAGGCGTCGCGGAACGAGCTGACCAGCAGGGCCAGCACGGGCACGGCCCACAGCCCGCACACCAGCATCAGGGTGAGGTGGACCGGGGCGCGCCCCGGCCGCGCCCGGCGGCGTCGGCGGGGCCGGGGCGCACCGCGTGGGCCGGTTCCCGCGTCCGGCCCGGCCGGCCGGGCGACCTCGGTGGATGAACAGCTGGCTGTACAGGAGGTTCGCGATCACGTTGGTGCCGTAGTTGCCGTTGGTCAGGACGTACACGATGTCGAACGCCTTCAGGGCGGCGATCGCCACCAGGGTCGCCACCACGACCAGGGTCGGGCGCAGCTGCGGCAGCACGACGTGCCGGAACACCTGCCAGTCGGAGGCGCCGTCGACGCGCGCTGCGTCGGTGAGTTCGGTCGGGACGCCTTTGAGGGCGGCGGAGACGATCACCGTGGCGAAGCCGAGGGTGGACCACAGCCCGACCATGATGAGGGCGTAGTTGTTGGTGGCGGTGTCGACCAGCCAGGCGACCGGCGCCTGGCCGAGGCCGTCCGCCCACAGCGCGTTCAGCGTGCCGACCTGGGGCAGCCCGGGCGCCTGGTAGTCGTACATGAACCGCCAGATGATGGCGCCGCAGACGAAGCTGATCGCGGTCGGGGCGACCACCACGGCCTTGGCCACCGGTTCGTAGCGCACGCTGTCGGCCAGGACGGCCACGACCAGGCCGAGCAGCAGGCAGCCGCCGACGAGCACGACCAGCCAGAGCAGGTTGTTGGCCACTGCGGCCCGCACTTCCTGGCTGTCCAGCAACCACGAGAGGTTGGCCAGCCCGGCCCAGCTGCGCCCGTCCCGGCCGTGCAGGCTCAGCCAGCCAGTGGTGATCAGCGGCCACAGCAGGAAGGTCCCGGCCAGGGCGACGGCCGGGGCGAGCCACAGCCAGGCCCGTGCCGGCCGGCGCAGTCGCCGCGGGATCAGCCCCTCGGCCCGCTCGGCCAGCCACAGCCAGGCCAGCAGGGCCAGCGGCGTGCCCAGGGTGAAGGCCGCGGCCAGCAGCACGCGGTTGATCATGGACAGCGGCCTCCTCGGCGGTCCTGGCGGTGGGTCGGGCGCCCGGTCACGGTAGCGGGCGCCCGACCCACGTCGGCGGCTACGACGCGGCGCTCCTGCGGGCCTCATCGACGCGGGCGAGCTGGGCGTCAAGGCTGCCGGGGTCCTTGACGTAGCCCAGCACCGCCTTGAGGAACGCCTGGTTGACGGCCAACGGCATCGAGTTCTGGGCGGTGTAGCGGACCGTGGTGGCGCCGGCGTAGACCTCGGCCGCCTTGCGCGACAGGGGCGTGGTGTACGCGGTGAGCTTGGTCTGCTTGTTGGCGCCGATCCACTGCCCGGTGCCCGCGACCATCGGCCCGAAGGCGGGCGAGGCGACGTACTTCATGAACGCGCGGGTCTGGGGGGTGTCCCGGAAGGCGCCGAGCATCTCCCCCGAGGTGATGAGGGCCCGCTCCTGGCCCGGCGCGGCGGCCGGGAAGGGGTAGAAGTCGATGTCGGTCACCGGCTTGACCCCGGGCACACTGGCGGCCAGGAGGTTGCCGAGGAAGTCGGCCTGGACGTGCAGGTAGCAGGCCGGCCGGCGGGCCACCAGCCCCTGCGGGCTCTTGTCGAAGCTGGTGGTCAGCACGGCGGTCGGCCCGCCCGCGACCATCTTGGGGTCGGTCACGACCGCGCCGAAGGTCTGGAAGGCCTGCCGGACCTCGGGCGAGGTCCAGGGGAGCTGGCCCTGGACCCACCGGTCGAAGGCGGCCGGCCCGGACTGGGTCAGCACCAGCTGCTCCACCCAGCCGGCGCCCGGCCAGCCGCTGGCCGCGCCCGACTCCAGCCCGGCGCAGTACGGCGTCCGGCCCTGGCCGGCCAGCTCGGCGGCGTAGGCGTCGAGCTGCTGGAGCGTCGCCGCCGGCTCCGGGCCGTCATAGTGCTTAGGGTCGTACCAGACCAGGTTGTTCACCGCCGAGTTGTAGAACAGGCCGTAGAGGCGGCCGTTCACGGTGGCCAGGTCGAGCAGCCCGCCGGGGAAGTCGCGGCGGGCGGCGGCCAGGTCGATCTTGTCGTCCAGGGCGACCAGCCGGCCTTCGGCGGCCAGCGCCCGCATCTGCCCGGCGCTGGGGTTGGACACCAGGTCGGGCGGGTTGCCGCCGGCGATGCGGGTCTGCAGGACCGCGTTGACGTCGCGGGTTCCCTCGTACTTGAGGTCGATCCCGGTCGCGTCCTCGAAGGGCTCGAAGCTGGAGAGGTAGGCGTCGAGCTGGGGTCCGCTGAGCACGCCCAGCAGGTTCAGGGTGCCGCCGATCCGCTGGCCGCCCGCCGCCTCCTCGGCGGCCCGGCGGGCGGCGCTCGCCGCCGACTCCTCCTGGGCGGGCAGCGTCTCCCGGGTGGCGTCGGCGCCGCCGCCGGAACCGCAGGCGGTCAGGGTCAGGGCGGCGGCCAGCAGGGCCGCACAGCAGGCCAGGGCACGTGACGGGCGCGGCATGACGGGACCTCCTGG
>CALGFH010000256.1 GCA_937881255.1 uncultured Actinomycetes bacterium | reverse complement strand
ATGCGGACCTCCGAGCCCTCCAGCCGCTCGTTGGCGTGGCCCAGCCAGCGGCGCAGGGTCTCGGTCATCAGCTCGGCGAACAGCGCCTCGACCGCGTCGGGGCTGGCCTCCAGGTGCTGGTGCTCGTCGGGGGTCATGCGCCTGGTGTAGCTGCCGGCCACCCGGGCCCGGCGCTCCAGCGCGGCCGCGCCGGCCTCGTCGAGCAGCCGCCGCCGGCCGTGGACCCAGGCCTCCCAGCGCCCGCCGGGCTGGGCGACCAGGGGGACGACCAGCTTGCCGGTGAGGTCGCCGCCCAGGACCAGCAGGTCGGCGCCGTACAAGCCGGCCGCGGCCACGAACTTCTTGAAGCAGGTCTCCGAGCCGTGCAGGTCGGTGGCGAAGAAGATGGTGGTCGCGTCCGGGTCGGCCCCCGGCTTGCGGCCGCTCGCCCGGCGGCGCCGCAGCAGGGCCATCTCAGTACACCGCCTCGCGGTCGTCGACGTCCTGCCACCACTGCATCCGCTCCCCCACCCTGGCCCGGGCCCGCCAGCGGACCGACTTGGGCGCGTCCCGGATCGCGGCCAGCAGGGCATCGATCCGGGCGGCGACGATCGCGGCGGTGCCGTTGGCCGCCGGGCGGTCGCGCAGGCCGGCCAGGTTGGCGGTGGCGGTGTGGTGGAAGCCCCAGTCGCGGGCCAGCAGGCCGGCCACGTAGCCGGCGTCGATCGCCTCGCCGGCCGGCCCCCCGGCGCCCGGCCCGGGCGCCACCGGGTGGGTGGCCAGGAGCGCGGCCGCGTCCATCTGGTCGGTGACCGTCTGGCGGACGATCTGGAGCTTCTGGAGCAGGAGGTCCTCGACCGGCAGGGTCAGCTCGCGGGCGCCCAGCCGGTCGCGCAGCTCGATCGTGTGGCAGAACTCGAGGCGGTCGACGAACACGTCCAGCTCCAGGCCGCTGGCCGGGTGGCGGAACGAGAAGCGGCGGCCCTCCATGGCCACCAGCAGGTCGCGGTCGATCTCCCAGCCGCGCTCCTCCAGCAGGCGCCGCAGCCCCTTGCGGTCCTCGTGACGGCAGACGACGTCGATGTCCTTGGCCGGGCGCCCCAGCCGGTCGAGGGCGGCCGCGGCCGGCGGGCAGTGCAGCCGGATGCCGGTGGAGCCGACCAGCCGGAGCAGGTGCCCGCGGGCGGCGGCCTCGTCCACCAGGGCGACCGCCGCCTGGTCGACGGCCGCCCAGCCGGGTCGGGGCGCCTGCCCGGCCATCACTCGATCGGGATCTGCCGGAAGGCGAGGTCGACGTCGATCCCCTGGCGTCGCCGGTACAGCCGGGTGCCGAGGAACCAGGCCACCCCGAAGACCACGATCCCGAGCACCATCCAGAGCTCCCGCGACGCCGAGCCGAGGGTGAACATCGGGCCGGCGGCGATCGGGTCGTTCCAGAGCAGGAACAGCACCAGGGCGAAGAAGGCCAGCGAGATGACCGCGGTCACCACCATCACCGGGACCCCGGCGATCCTGGAGCTGGCCGCCGGGGAGGCCTGGAACAGCTCGCGGCGGGTCCGGGGGAACAGGATCGCCGCCACCATGGCCGCCCCCCAGACCACCACCAGGGCCTCGATCAGGCTCAGGAAGGCGATGTTGCGGTAGGCGATCAGCCACATGAACACGATCGCCCCGGCGGTCGACAGGCCGATCGCCACCACCGGGGTGTGGAACCGCTGGCTGACGTAGCCGAGCCGGTCGGGGGCGATCCGGTCGAACGACCAGGCGATCATCGTCCGGGTGGTGTAGGCCAGCTCGGCCGGCACCCAGAACCAGATCCAGGCCACGAAGGTGGCCATGATGACCGTGGCCAGCAGCACGTTGCTGGTCAGGATGCCGGCCAGCACGGTGAACCAGGGCGAGGCCCCGACCGAGGCCTCGGTGGAGCCGTCGGCGATCCCGGAGATCGAGTTGAAGCCGATCGCGCCCTGGAACTCGTAGCCGAAGGCCTTGGCGGCCAGGCCGTCGAACAGGGCGATCAGCAGCCCGGTGGCGGCGACCGCGCCCAGCATGCCGAACAGCTGGGAGCGGCGGATCCGCTTGACCTCGCCGCCCAGCCCGATCGACTGCACGGCCCCGAGCAGGGGCAGCAGCGGGAAGACCAGGAACTGGATCGAGGTGCCGATGTCGAAGCTGCCGGTCTGGTAGCCGTTCTGCTTGGCGGTGGCGATCACGCCGGCGTAGTCGAGCCCGGTGAGCTCGGTGAGGTTGGCCTTGAAGGTGGCCCGGCTGCCCAGCAGCAGCACCGCGATCAGGACCAGGGTGCCGGCCACGGCCAGGACGAACAGCACCTTCTGGACCGAGAAGTAGCGCC
Source organism: uncultured Actinomycetes bacterium (assembly GCA_937881255.1). GTDB lineage: Bacteria > Actinomycetota > CALGFH01 > CALGFH01 > CALGFH01 > CALGFH01. The sequence continues at coordinate 646 of CALGFH010000256.1, read as the reverse complement.
GGGTGCCGGTGGCCAGCAGCAGCCCGGCCAGCACCAGCGAGGCCGTGCCGATCCAGAACACCCCGCTGGGCTCGCTGGTGGAGGCGGCCCAGTCGAGCAGGGTGCGGTTGCCGGCCACCACCCCGACGGTGGCCAGGAACGACGACAGCCCGACCTTGACGATCAGCGAGGCCGCGAAGGCGGCGTAGTAGAGCAGGATCACGGTCTCGACCAGCGAGCCCACGAAGGCGAAGCCGGGGCTGAGGCCGCGCGACAGCGACACGTAGACGCCGCCCGAGCGGGGGAAGATCACCGACCAGAAGTAGAAGGTGGCCGCGATGGCCAGCATGCCCGCGGCCGCCAGCAGGGTCGACAGCCAGATGCCGGCCCCCGGGTAGAGGCTGGGGCCGTAGTACTGGTTGAGGGCGATGGCGATCCCCACCGACACCAGCCCGACGTTGTAGATGAAGACGTCGGCCGACCCCGCCACCCGGATCAGCCCCGACGCCGGCCGGGAGAAGACCCCGCGGCCGGCCAGATCGGCCTGTTGCGCCACCGTCCCTACCTCCTCGGACAACGTTGCCTTGGTGGGACTTATCAGGGGTGGGTTTGAATGTCAACGCGCTGTGGGCCGTTCAGGTCGAAAAGCGACCTGAGAACGGGTCGA
>CALGFH010000255.1 GCA_937881255.1 uncultured Actinomycetes bacterium | reverse complement strand
CAGCTCGGGCGCCTGACAGAGTCACGCTGTCACGCGAGCCGGAGATATTTCCGAATGTCGGATGCTGATCACATCCATCGGCTGCGCGAGCTGACTGTGGCACTAGCACAGCACTCAAGATGACTAGCAGACCAAGGAGGGGGCGGTCTAGTCTTCGCTCTCGCATCAGTCACTCTCGTCTACAGGGCCTGCGAAACCAAGAAGCAGCCTGTTCGATGCGGTCCTCGATACGGCAAACCTAAACAGCTCGCTGCGCCCTTCCACTGCTCGAATTAGATCACCTGATTCTGTTTCGATTCGGAAAGGTGATCCAACAAAATTAGCTTCGATGACCCAGAGTCGGTCATTGACTTTTTCGAGATCCCGAATCTGCACTGAGGTTGACGCGCCGACCCAAACAGCATTGTCTTTAAGAAGTTGCTCTATTGCTCCTCGATCACCACGCAAGCATGGGCAATCGGTCGTATAGACCTCCTTAAGGAGCTCAATGTCTCGTTCACGGTAAGCCTGATCGCGCACTTTTAGGATAGAGCGAAGTTGAGCTACGACCTCTTCACGTTCCCCGATTGTGGTTGAAGTTGCTTGGATGCTTGTCGTAGATGAAGACGCCGATGGCGATCCGGTCGCGCCAGGATCAGAACGCCCGGCCACTGCTATGACGGTGAGAGCTACTACCAAACCGCCGACTAGAGCAGCTGCAATGAACCCTCGCCGCGATGGTCTAGTGGGAGGCTCCGGGTCCAGATGAGGATCGTCCTTCGGCATGGTGTCCCTCTTGGTGAGGGCCGGATGGTAAGGGACTGGCGAAGCACCTACAACCGGCAATGATGATCTTGTGGACAAATGATCCGCTCATCAAGAGGAACTTGTCGGTTCGAGGATTCGTTGGGATCGCTCGATCACCGAAAGCCCAGGTGGCGGTGGGTGATAGGTCCGGCTGGCATGGGCCGCTGGTGGATTCGGGCCGGCTGGGCCCTCTTCCGAGGAGCCCGACTGCGCGGGCGCTTCCGATGGGCAGGGCGCTGGAATACTGGCGAACGGCTGAGCGCTGGCCTTGCTGAGCCGGTGGACGAGCTGTGGGGGTTGTGGAGATGGAGTACTGGACTCCGGGGAGGGCGTTGGTGGTGGCGGCGCATCCGGATGACATTGAGTTTGGGTGTGCTGGAACGGTGGCCCGTTGGGTGCGGGAGGGGGCGCACGTTACGTATGCGCTGGTGACCAATGGGGCGGCGGGGTCGAGTGACCCGGAGATGACCCGGGAACGGCTGGCGGAGTTGCGGGAGGCGGAGGCGAGGGCGTCGGCCAAGGTGGTGGGGGTCGACCAGGTCGAGTTCCTTGGGTATGAGGATGGGCTGCTGGAACCGACGCTGGAGGTTCGGGAGCAGATCGTCCGGCTCATGCGGCGGGTGCGGCCGGAGGTGGTGGTGACCACGGATCCGACGACGCGGTACTTCGGGGATCGGTACATCAACCATCCGGATCATCGGGCTGCGGGGGAGGCGACGCTGGCGGCGGTGATCCCGGGGTCGGATACGCGGCTGGCGTATCCGGAGCTGCTGGAGGAGGGGCTGGAGCCGGTCAAGCTGACCGGGGTCTGGCTGATGATGAACATGGAGCCGAATGTGGTGGTGGACATCGGCGAGTTCATCGACAAGAAGATCGAGAGCCTGGCCTGCCATGTCACGCAGGTCGGGGATGACCTGGGTGAGGACGGGGGGTTCGTCCGGGGGATGGCCGAGTTCTCGGCGACCGACCAGCCGTTCCGGTACGGGGAGGCGTTCCGGGTGTTCCGGTTCGACCTGCCGTGGGAGCCGCCGCGGGCCGATCCCGAGGCGCCGCTCAGCGAGGCCTAGCTCGCCGAGCGGACGAGGGGCGCGGGCGGTAGGGAACGCGACCGGGCGGACCTGGGAACGGGGCCTCGGGCAACCCCGGCCCCGCGGACCAGAGCGAGCGGGACGATGAGGAACCCAGCCCTCCTCGACCAGCCGCCCCTCGACCAAGAGGCCCGCTAGACCAACGTCAGGCGAACCTCCACGTTGCCGCGCGTTGCTCTGGAGTAGGGGCAGCGCTTGTGGGCCTTGGCGAGGAGATCTTCGGCCTGGTCGCGGGGGAGGTCGGGGATGGCGACCCGGAGCTCGACGTCCAGGGCGAAGCCGCCTTCGGGGTGCTTGGCCAGGGCGACCAGGGCGGTGGTGGTGGTCTGGCCGGGGGTGAGCTTCTCCATGCGGGCGACCGAGGCGAGGGCGTTGTCGAAGCAGGCGGCGTAGCCGGCGGCGAAGAGCTGCTCGGGGTTGGTGCCCTCGCCGGAGCCGCCGACCTCTTTGGGAGGGTTGATCTGGACGTCGATGGCGCCGTCCGAGGACCAGGCTCGGCCGTTCTTGCGGCCGCCGGTGGCGGTCGCTTCGGCGGTGTAGAGCACCTCCATGGGTTCCTCCTGGGGGGTCGCGATCCGGGCCCCCCCGGCCATCATGACGGAGGGAGGCCGCCGTTGCCGTTCGTGGGCGGGGGGAGGGGGTCGCCGGCGACGACCTCGGCGGCGACCTCGCTGACGCGGCGGCGGCGGGCCCGGGCGGCCTTGCGGAGGCGGTCGAAGGCGCCGGCCGGGTCGAGCTGCTCGCGTTCCATCAGGATGCCCTTGGCCTGCTCGATCACGACCCGGTGGTGGAGGGCGTGCTCCAGCTGGGTGATGATCTGGGCGTCGCGCTCGGCGTCGGCGGCCGTTCTGACCAGGGAGGCGACCACGCCGGCGTAGGCGTGCAGCGACTCGACCTCCTGGGCCGGCCACGGCCTGCCGGGGCGCCGGACCGCCGTGAGGGTGCCGGAGGGGCCGGCCGGCCCCTCCATCGGGACACAGACGAGGCTGTTGACGCCGGCCAGCGCGGGCAGCCGGGCCAGGGCGGGCCAGCGGCCGTCGCCGCGCAGGTCGGCCGTGCGGACCGGCTCGCCGCCGGCCAGGACCTCCAGGGACGGGCCGGACCAGAGCTGGGGGGCGGCGTCCTCGAGGGCCTGGGCCAGGTCGCCGGCGGCGACCGCCCCGCGCAGCTCGCCGGTCTCGTCGACCAGCACCAGGGCGACCCCGGCGACCAGGAACAGCCGGGTCGCCGCGACCAGGGCCGGGCGCACGATCGACTCCAGCGCCTCGCCGCCGGAGGGCGGTGACGGCGCCGCCGCCTGCTCCAGCCCGTTCTCGTAGTCCTCCATGCAGTCTCCCGCCCGGCCTTCGGTGAGCCGCCTGGGACGGCGGCCGGTGACCTCGTCCCCCGTGCGGGGCCGCCCTGACCGCCGCCCCAGGACCTGAACGCTCGCGGGGTTCGCGCCGGCCGGCAGGCGCCGTCCCCTACTGGATGCAACGCGCGACGGCCCCGTGCATTACGCACGCTGGTCCGGGGCAAGATGGACGGCAAGACGGGACATCCACGACGCAAGGGGCCGTCCAATGCGGTTGCGGGCATCGACCACCGACGCCCGGCACGAGGACATCCTGGAGCTGGAACCGCTGCTCCGGCGGGTCGTGGGCGCTCGCGTGCGCGACCCGGACACGGTCGACGACCTGGTCCAGGAGGCGCTGGCCCGGGTCATCGCCGTGCGCGGGCGCCTGGACGACGAGGCGGTCGCCCCCTACGCCATCGTGACCGCCCGCAACCTGGTCACCTCCCTGGCCAGGGAGGAGGAGCGGAGCCGGCGCCACCGGCCGCGCCTGGTCGACCCCAGCGAGCCCGAGCGGCCCGAGGACGCCGCCCTGCGCAACGAGGAGGCGGCCGCGGTCGGGGCCGCCCTGGCCAGCCTGCCCGACCACGAGCGGGAGGTGGTGGTGGCCCACGAGGTCGAGGGGGTCGACACCGCCACCCTGGCCGAGGCCAGGAGCTCGACCCCGGGCGCGGTCGGGGTCCAGCTGGCCAGGACGCGGGCCCGGCTGCGCCTCGACTACCTGCTGGCCCTGCGCCGGGTCGAGCTGCCGACGGCGCGCTGCCGGCCGGTGCTGCTGGCCCTGTCCATGGGCGACCGGCGCCGCCAGCTCGCCCTGGACGCCGGCGGGCACCTCATGCAGTGCCCGACCTGCGCGTCGCTCAGCCGGCCGCTGGTGGAGCGACGGCGCTCGATCGCGGTGCTGCTGCCGCTGCTGGCCCTGTGGTGGCTGTGGCGGCGGATCCAGGCCTGGGCGAGCCGCAGGCCGGTCCTGGCCTCGGTGGCGGCGGTGTCGGCGGTCACGGTGACCGGGCTGGTCCTGGTGCCGCCGCTGGTCGAGCGCGACCAGGCGCCGCGGCCGGCGCCGACCACGACCACGCTGCCGCCCTCGGCCGCTCCCGGCCCGGCCCCGGGCGGTGGCGGCGGGTCGGGGGTGCGGCTGGTCGTGCCCGGGCGCTCGCTGCTGCCGGTTCCCGGCCGGGAGGTCCTGGCCAGGCATGCCGGGCAGCGGGTCCGGGGGGTCAACGTCCCGACCAGGGGGGTCTACGCCGACGAGGGGTTCTGGGCCGGGACCGGACCCGGCGACCAGCTCTGGGTGCGGCTGGTCGGCCAGGGCGAGTCGCCGTTCCAGGTGCGGGCCGGGCAGCGGGTGAGCTTCACCGGCCGGCTGGTCGCCAGCCCCCCGGGGTTCGCCCGGCGGGTCGGCATGGTCCCGGAAGAGGGAGCGGCCCTGGCCGGGCGCCAGGGCCACCACATCGAGGTCGACTACGCCGACATCACCCTGGAGCCCTGACCGGGCCCGGATGACCGGCCCGGCGGGCTAGATCTCGGGCGACCCCCCGGCGTCGACCTTGGGGACGTCGGGAGGCGAGGACCCCTCCTCGAGGGCGACGACCTTGCTGAGGGCCTCGTCCTCGTTCTCGAGCAGGAACTGGCGGGCCGCGGTCCGGGCCTGCCCCTCGTCGTCGGCGTCGACCTCGACGTTCCAGGTCACCCGATAGCGCATCACTGCCTCCGGAGTCGTCGGGAACGCCGGACCGGCATGGCCGGCGCTTGCCACGACCGGCGATGTTCCACGTGGAACACCGGGACAAACCAAGCCACAGGGCTAGAGCGGCTCCGTCCCGGGGGCCGGCGCGGCCCGGAGCCGCCCGGCGGACTCGACGATCACCAGCACGACCAGCATCAGGTCGAGCACCAGGAGCAGCCCGAGCGGGAGCTCCAGCGGCCAGGCCAGCCCGATGGCCAGGGCCAGCGCCGCCGCGGCCAGCGCCGGCCAGCGCACCCGGTCGGTGGTGCGGCGCACGGCCAGCCCGGTCACCACCGTGGCCAGCAGGTACAGCGCCGTGCCGGCCCCGAGGGCCAGGGCGGTCGACCGCTGCAGCTCCCCGTCGGCCGCCTCGATGACCGCGTACTCGGTGCCCACCGCCACCGAGACCAGGCCGGCCAGCAGCGGCAGGTGGGCGTAGTTCCAGGTGAGCCCCTGGAGCACGCTGCGGATGGCGCCGTCGTCGATGCGGTCGAAGTACAGCCACCACAGGCAGGCCACGGCCACGAAGCCGCCGATCGCGGCGGCCACCGTCGCGGCCGTCCAGTCGACGTCGGCGGCGCCCTGGGCGACCGAGATCACCGACTCCCCCAGCACGATGAGGGTGAACAGCCCGAACCGCTCGACCAGATGGCTGGCGTGGATGGGGGCCTTGGCGATCTGGTGGCGGCCGACCCAGGGGGCGGACAGCTCGATCACCAGGGCCACCCCCCAGAGCACGTAGCGCGCCGGCTCGGGCACGAACACCGAGACCAGCCAGAGCGACGCCCCGATGGAGAACGCGGTCAGGTACAGGTTGAGCAGCGGGCGGGCCGCGGCCGCATGGCGACGGGCCCGCGCGTTGAGCAGCAGCACGATGCCGCGGACGGCCACGAAGGTCAGGGCGAAACGGGCCGCGCCGCCGTGGAGGGCGTCGTGGACGCTGAGGGCCATGGCGATGACGGCCAGCATCCCGGCCAGGACCAGGACCCGGTGGAGCAGGTCGTCGGTGTCGAACCGGTCGGCGTAGACCGTGTAGCCGACCCAGGCCCACCAGACGGCCACGAACAGGCCGGCCGTGCCCAGGAAGTCGCCAAGGCTGCGGTAGTCCTCCAGGGTGTGGACGACCTCGGCGATCGAGATCACGAACACCAGGTCGAAGAACAGCTCGAGCCAGGTCGCGTGGCGCTCGCCCTGGTCGTCCAGGGTCCGCAGCTGGGGCGGGCGCAGCCACGCCCGCCGGGTGGTGGTTGCCATCGAGCCTCCGCTTACATGATTACCTGATCGCTTGCCGCACCGAACACCGACCGCCCTCCCGGCATTCCCGCCCGGCCGGCCCGTCCGGCGCCCGGCGCGGGTGTAGCGTCCTGCCAGGGCCCGGACCGGACCGGGGACCCGGCACCAGCCTGAGGGAGGAGGCCGCTGGTGGGCGTCGAGCCGATGTGGGCGCCGTCGCCGGAGCGGGTCGAGCGCGCCAACATCACCCGCTACCTGCACTGGCTGCGCGACCGGCGAGGGCTGCGGTTCGCATCCTACGACGAGCTGTGGCGCTGGTCGGTGGACGACCTGGACGGCTTCTGGACCTCCATCTGGGAGTTCTTCGAGGTCGGCGGGCCGGCGCCGGGCCCGGCCCTGGCCGAGCGCCGGATGCCGGGGGCGAGCTGGTTCCCGGGGGCGACCCTCAACCACGCCGAGCTGTCGCTGCGCCGCCACGACGAGCACCCGGCGCTGCTGTTCGGCAACGAGGCGGGCGAGCTGGGCACGATCAGCTACGCCGAGCTGGGCCGGCGGGTGGCGGCGGCCGCGGCCGGGCTGCGCGGGCTCGGGGTGGCCAAGGGCGACCGGGTGGTCGCCTACCTGCCCAACGTGCCCGAGACGGTGATCGCCATGCTGGCCACGGCCAGCATCGGCGCCATCTGGTCGAGCTGCGCCCCGGAGTTCGGCGTCTCCAGCGTGGTCGACCGCTTCGCCCAGATCGAGCCCAAGGTGCTGGTGGCGGTCGACGGCTACCGCTACAACGGCGCCTGGCACGACCGGCGCGACGCCCTGGCCGAGATCCGGCGACGGCTCCCCACCCTCGAGGCCACCGTCCTGGTCGGTGGGTCCGGCGGCCCCGTGACGGACGGGGGGGTCCGGGGGGCTCAAGTAGCCGAAGGCGATAGCCCCCCGGTGAACAGGAACCACACCGTCGCCTGGGAGCGGCTGCTGGAGGACCGGGCCGGGGCCGAGCTCGACTTCGAGCCGGTGGCCTTCGACCATCCGCTGTGGGTGCTGTACTCCTCGGGCACCACCGGGCTGCCCAAGGCGATCGTCCACGGGCACGGCGGGATCGCCCTGGAGCTGCTGAAGTCGATCTCGCTGCAGCTCGACCTGGGGCCGGCCGACCGCTTCTTCTGGTTCACCACCACCGGCTGGATGATGTGGAACTTCCTCGTCGGCGGCCTGCTGCTGGGCTCGACGGTGGTGCTGTACGACGGCAGCCCGGGCCACCCGGACATGGGGGCGCTGTGGCGCTTCGCCGAGCGCAGCGCCATGACCTACCTGGGGACCAGCGCCGCCTTCGTGCTGGCCAGCATGAAGGCCGGGGTCGCCCCGGCCCGCGAGGCGGACCTGTCGGCGCTGCACTCGATCGGCTCGACCGGCTCGCCCCTGCCCCCCGAGGGCTTCGCCTGGCTGTACGAGCAGGTGGCGCCCGACGTGCTGGTCGGCTCGACCAGCGGCGGCACCGACGTCTGCACCTCGTTCGTGACCTCCTGCCCGCTGCTGCCGGTCCACCCGGGCGAGATCCAGTGCCGCGCCCTCGGGGCCAAGGTGGAGAGCTTCGACGAGCACGGCCACCCGGTGGTCGGCCAGGTCGGCGAGCTGGTCCTCACCGAGCCGCTGCCGAGCATGCCGCTGTTCTTCTGGAACGACCCCGATGGCGAGCGCTACCGCGACAGCTACTTCTCCACCTGGCCGGGGGTGTGGCGCCACGGCGACTGGCTCGAGATCACCGAGCGGGGCAGCTGCATCATCAGCGGCCGCTCGGACTCGACCCTCAACCGGGGCGGGGTCCGGATGGGCACGGCCGAGTTCTACCGGGTGGTCGAGGGGCTGGACGAGGTCGTGGACAGCCTGGTCGTGGACGTCAGCGACCCGGGCGGCGAGGGCCGGCTGCTGCTGTTCGTGGTCCTGCGCCAGGGAGCCGAGCTGGACGACGGCCTGCGGGGCCGCATCCGGGCCGCGGTCAGGGCCGAGCTCTCGCCGCGCCACGTCCCCGACCAGATCGCGGCCATCGCCGAGGTCCCCCGGACCCTCTCCGGCAAGAAGCTGGAGGTGCCGGTCAAGCGGGTGCTGGCCGGGGTCCCGCTCGACCAGGCGGTCAGCGAGGGCGCCCTGGCCAACCCCGACGCCGTCCACCAGGTGGTCGCCCTGGCCCGCGAGCCCGGCTAGCGGCCGTTCCCGGCCAGGCGGGGCTGCACTTGGTTGCGCAGATTTCCGCTTCGCGTGGGATGCTTACCTGTGGCCGACGCGGCGAGCAAGGTAGCAAACGGCCACTCAGGGTAGTGCGCTCTTGACACGATGCTCTCTTCGCGGCAGGTCGTGCCGCGCCGAGGCGTCGTCGACCCGGGCGGAGGCGAGTGCGCGAACCGGATGTGCTGCCCCCCGGCAGCGGCGCCAGGCCGGTCTGGTGGGGCTCCCAGGAGCCCCCCGGCCGGCCGACCTCGCGCGACCGGCGGGGACGTCCGCTGGTCGCGGCCCTGCTGTCCTGCCTCCTCCCCGGGGCCGGCCAGCTCTACCTCGGCTACCGGCGCCGGGGCACGGTGATGCTGGTGATCACCGTCCTGTGCCTGGCCGTGGCCGTCGGGCTGTGGAGCGAGCCGACGGCCGTCTCCCGCATGCTGGTGCAGCCGAGGTCCCTGCTGGCCCTGCTGGTGGCCGACGCCGGCCTGCTGGTGTTCCGGATCGTGGCCGTGCTCGACGCCTACCTGCTGGCCAAGCGGGACGACGACCGGACGCCGGCGGCCACGAGTGGCTGGCGCAAGGGGGCGGCCGCCGGGCTGGTCGCGCTGCTCACCCTGACCGCGGCCCCGCACGCCGCCGCCGCCTACTACGACCTCCAGGCCTATGACCTGCTGACCTCGGTGTTCGCGGGCGAGGACCCCCAGTGGCACGCCCGGGACCGCGACCGCCACCAGACGGGCAACGGGCTGGTCACGGCCATTCCGGGCCGGGTCACGGTGCTGCTGCTGGGCGGCGACGCCGGGCCGGGGCGGCGCGGCCGGCGCACCGACACCATGATGGTGGCCAGCTTCGAGCTGGCCAGCGGCAAGGTGTCGCTGTTCGGGCTGCCCCGCAACCTGGTCCAGGTGCCGCTGCCCGACGGGCCGGCGGCCGACTTCTTCGGCGAGTGCCGCTGCTTCCCGAGGCTGCTCAACGAGCTCTACGCCTTCGCCGAGGACGAGCGGCCCGACCTGTTCCCGAACAGCCGCCGACCGGGCATCGCGGCCGTCGCCGGGGCGGCCGAGGAGCTGCTCGGGTTGCCCATCGACCACTACGCCCTGGTCGACCTGCTCGGGTTCGTGGACGTGGTCGACGCCCTCGGCGGGGTCACCGTCAACAACCTCAAGCCGCTGCGCATCGAGATCGACCGCCTCGGCCGCGAGGGCGGCCAACCCGCCTTCGAGGTCCAGCCCGGGCTGAAGAAGCTCAACGGCTTCTCTGCCCTGGCCTACTCCCGGTCCCGGGAGACGACCAGCGACTACGACCGCATGCAGCGCCAGCGCTGCGTGATCGGCTCGCTGGCCAGGCAGACCGAGCCGGCCGAGGTCCTGGCCGCCTTCCCCAAGCTGGTCAGGGTGCTCAAGCGCAGCGTGGCCACCGACATCCCGGCCAACCGGCTGCCGGCCCTGATCGAGGCGGCCGGCGACACGCCGGTCAAGGTGGCCACGGTCGGGTTCACCCCGCCCACCTACAACAGCGGCTGGTCAGGTGGCTACCCGATCCCGGACGTGGACAAGATCCAGAGCGCCGTGCGCCGCATGACCCGGCCGGCAGCCGTCACCGCCACCACCCGGGCCGACCCCGACGGGCTCGGCGGCGCCACGTCCTCGACCAGGGCCCCGGCCAGCCGCTCCTCCGGCTCGGCCCAGCGCAAGCCGGCCTGCGGCACGGCCGCCTGACCCGGCGGGGCCGCTCCAGGCGTGGACGGCCACCGCCGGCCGGTCGCCGGCCGCCCCGAGCAGGTGGACGTGGCCTGGCGGGAACAGGGTGGTGGCGCCGGCCCGCCAGGTGGTCCGGCGGCCGGTGGTCCAGATGGTCGGGTCGAGGCACTCCTCGCTGAGCGTGCCCTCGACCACCGTGACGGCCACGGTGGCGCCGCCGTGGTCGTGGGCGGGGGTGACCAGGCCGGCCGGCCAGCCGAGCAGCCAGGCCTCGGCCTCCGGGGTGACCAGCAGCGGGGACGACCAGGGCCGGTCGGCCGGCCCGGCGGCGACGGCCTGGGCCCCGAGGGCCAGGTCGGCGGTGAGCCGGGCCAGCTCGGCCGGAAGGTCGGTGGTGCTGAGGGAGCGCATGCGGGCGTCCTTTGCTGCGGAAGGAGCAGGACGGATGACCGGCCCGGGCGGGCGGCTCGCCTCAGCGGGTGGGCGGAGCCGGGCGCCGGGCCCGGGGACACGCGCAGGACCCCTTCAGCCTCGGGGTGAGGCGGGGGTCGCGGCCCTGGGTGGCGTTCCGGTGCGGCATGGCAATGCGGGAGGGTGCCGTCCGCGGCGCCGCCTGTCAAGCCGAGCGGCGTGATCCGGTCGCCTTTATCGGATCGCAACCATCCCGTGCCGCTGTGGTTGCCGGAGTGGCCAGGTTGATTAGGCCGCTTCGGCTATGGTTTCGCCACCTTTGGTGCCTGCATCCCCCGTTGTACGGCCCTGCTGGCACCCGACAAGCGCCTGACCCGGCTGGGGTTGTCAGCTTGCCGCTTTCTCCCGGTCGTACCGAAAGGAGCACGACAGCATGAGGACCCGCCTCCGCCTCGGAGCGGCCACGGCCATCGGCCTGGGATCCCTGCTCCTGGCCACGGTGCTGGCCTCTCCGGCCCTCGCCTGGCACTCCAACGTCACCGTCAGCGCCCGCTGCCTCGACGGCCAGGTCCGGATCCACTACACCGTCGAGGCCTGGGAGAAGGGCCACGAGGCGACCGTGGACGTCTCCTACAAGCTCAACGGCGAGGTCACCGAGCTCGAGTCCGATGACCACTTCTTCGGGCCCAAGCACAACCAGTTCTCCGGGCACTTCGACCTGCCCGCCGGCACCACCGGCACGATCACCTTCCTGGCCGTCGCCCACTGGGACAGCGGCGAGACGTCGCACAACAAGGGCAGCGACGAGCTCCCGCCGGCCGAGAAGTGCGAGGACTCCGGGTCGACCACGACCACGACGACCGAGGAGCCGACGACCACGACGCTGCCCGAGGAGGAGCCGACCACGACCACGGCTCCCGACGAGGAGGTGGCGCCGTCCACCACCCTGGCCCCGACCACCACCGAGGCCGCGGTGGGCGCGGCCACCAGCACCACCGGTGGCGGCGAGCTGCCCTTCACCGGGGCCACGGCCGGCCCGATGCTGATCGCCGGGATCGCCCTGGTGGCCGGAGGCACCCTGTTCATCATGGTCAGCCGGGTCCGCGACCGCCACGCGACCAGGTAAGGCTTCCCTGACGAAGGGCCCCCACGGACGGGGGCCCTTCGCGTCTCCTGGGACCGGCGGGCCTACTGCTCCGCGCGCTGCTTCAGGCCGGTGGCGAACTGGCGGAACGACGGGCCCAGGTCGGGCATGGAGCGCCAGATCAGCGGCAGGAGGGGGCCGGTGTACTCCTCGCGCATGGTGAACCGGGTGGTGCCGTCGGTGCCCGGGGCCAGGGTGAAGGTGCGCACGCCCTTGAACAGGCCCAGCGGCATGCCCCCGCTCCAGGTCATGCGCTGGCCCGGGGTGAACTCGGTCACCTTGACCGGGAAGGCGCGGCCCGGGTTGGCCTTGGACACCACCTTGATCTTCTCGCCGGGGGCGATGCTGCCCTCGACCCGCTCCACGCCCGAGTCCCACACCTGGTAGCCGGGGGCGTCGGTCAGGATGGCCCAGATGGCCTCCGGGCTGGCCTTGATCTCCGCGGCGGCGTCATACGCCTTCATGTCCGGCCGTCCTCCTCGAGTAGGTAACAGGTGTGTTACGGTAACAGTTCTGTTACTCTGAGGCAATGCCGCTGCACGCCCTTCCCGGAGATCCATTCGGCGCCCTCGGGGACCCGAACCGCCGGGCGATCGTCGAGCTGCTGCGCACCGGCGACCGGTCGGTCAGCGAGCTGACCGAGGCGCTCGAGCACAGGATCAGCCGGCCCGCCGTGTCCCGGCACCTGCGCCTGCTCAAGGAGGCCGGGCTGGTGGCCGACCGGGCCGAGGGCACCCGCCGGCTGTACCGGCTCGACGACGAGGGCATCGCGGCCGTGCGAGAGTACCTGGAGCATGTCTGGGGGGAAGCCGCGGCGCGGTTCCGGCTCCTCGCCGAGAACACCAGCGAACGGACGGAACGGGACGCCACGTGACCGAGCCGGTCGAGCCGATCGAGATCGAGTTCGAGGTCGCCTGCTCGCCCGAGCACGCCTTCGACACCTGGGCGAACAAGACCTCGGCGTGGTGGCCGCGCAGCCACTCCATGACCTCGGCCCCTGGCCTGGCGGTGACCTTCGAGCCCCGCCCGGGCGGCCGCATCTTCGAGCGCACCCCCGAGGGGGCCGAGCACGACTGGGGCGAGATCCTGGCCTGGGAGCCACCGCACCGCCTGGCCTACCTCTGGCACCTTGGCACCGACCGCAGCCGCGCCACCGAGGTCGACATCTCCTTCACCGGCGGCGCCTCGGCCACCACCGTCACCATCACCCACCGCGGCTGGGAGCGTCTCGGCGCCGACGCCCCCGCCTGGCGCCAGCGCAACCTGGGCGGCTGGAGCGGCCTGCTCCCCCATTTCAGGCAGGCTGCAGCCGCACCCGCCGATTCCGGGGCCCCCGAATCGGGAGGGTAGCCCGGCCGGAGAAGCTGCGGCGCCGGTTGTCCACAGCCCCTACGCCCGGGCCAGGACCTCGGCGGCGTCGACCAGCTGGTAGGCGTAGCCCTGCTCGGCCAGGAAGCGCTGGCGGCGCTGGGCGTACTCGGTGTCGTTGGTGTCGCGGCTGACCACCGTGTAGAAGCGGGCCCGGCCGCCGTCGGCCTTGGGGCGGAGGATGCGGCCGAGGCGCTGGGCCTCCTCCTGGCGGCTGCCGAAGGTGCCCGAGACCTGGATGGCCACGTTCGCCTCGGGCAGGTCGATGGAGAAGTTGGCCACCTTGGACACGACCAGGCGGCCCAGCTCCCCGGTCCGGAAGGCGGCGAACAGCGCCTCCCGCTCCTTCACCGGGGTGGCGCCGGTGATCACCGGGGCCTCGAGCAGCTCACCCAGGGTCCGGAGCTGGTCCAGGTACTGGCCGATGACCAGGACCCGGTCGGCCCGGTGGGCCTCGGCCAGGCTGGCCACCACCGGGAGCTTGGAGCCGGCGGTGGCCGCCCGGCGGTAGCGCTCCTCGGGCTCGGCCAGGGCGTAGTCCATCCGCTCCTCGTCGGTCAGGTCGACCCGGACCTCGACGCAGTCGGCGGCCGCCACCCACCCCTGGGCCTCCAGGTCCCGCCAGGGCACGTCGTAGCGCTTGGGCCCGATCAGGCTGAACACGTCGGCCTCGCGGCCGTCCTCGCGGATCAGGGTGGCGGTCAGGCCGAGCCGGCGCCGGGCCTGGATCTCGGCCGTCATGCGGAACACCGGGGCCGGCAGCAGGTGGACCTCGTCGTAGACGATCAGGCCCCAGTCCTCCCGCCCGAGCAGGTCCAGGTGGGTGTGGACGCCGCCGCGCCGGGTCACCAGGACCTGGTAGGTGGCGATGGTGACCGGGGCGATCTCCTTGCGCGCCCCCGAGTACTCCCCCACCTGGGCCGGCTGGAGGTCGGTGCGGGCCAGCAGCTCCTCGCGCCACTGGCGCGCGGCCAGGGTCGAGGTGACCAGGACGAGGGTCCGGGCGCCGACGGCGGCCATGGCGCCGAGGCCGACCAGGGTCTTGCCGGCCCCGCAGGGCAGCACGATCACCCCCGACCCGGCGGCGGCGAAGGCGGCCACCGACTCACGCTGGTAGCGGCGGAGCCCGAACCGCTCGCCGGTGTCCGCGTGGGCGGCCAGCAGCTCGATCGGGAGCGGCGCCCCCTCGACGTAGCCGGCCTGGTCGTCGGCCGGCCAGCCCAGGGCGAGCAGCGCCTGCTTGAGCCGGCCCCGCTCGGCCAGCGGCACCGCCACCCGGTCCGGCCCCAGGCGCTCGCCCAGGTGCGGCGCGACCTTGCGGCTGCGCACGACCTCCTCGAGCACGGCCGGGTCGGAGGAGGTGAGCACCAGGCCGTCGCCGCCGGCCCGCAGGACCAGGCGGCCGTAGCGCCCCATGGTCTCGACCAGGTCGGTCAGCAGCCCGGGCGGCACCGGGTAGCGGGAGTGCTCCCGCAGGGCGTCGGTGACCTGTTGCGGGGTCAACCCGGCCGCCCTGGCGTTCCACAGGGCGAGCGGGGTCAGGCGATAGGTGTGGACGTGCTCGGGGCTCTTCTCCAGCTCGGCGAACGGCGCGATCGCCGCCCTGGCCGCGTCGGCCTTGGGGTGGTCGACCTCGAGCAGCACACTCCGGTCACTCTGGACGATCAGCGCCCCGTCAGCCACGCGCCACCCGCTGGTCGGCCTCTGGGCGCTGGTCCTGGGGGTCGAGGGTCGGCTGGGTGGGCGCCGGGCGGCGGCCGCGGAGGCGGGCGACGGCGGTGGCCGGGTCGAGCTCGGGCTGGTGGCCGGGGCTGTGGCCGTTGGGGATCGCCGGGGGGCGGCCGAGCCGGTCGGGGGCGGCTCGCTGCACGTGGCGGACGGGGCGGGAGCCTTCGGGGCGGGGGCTGCCGTCGGCCTCCTCGGCCAGCGGGGCCTCGCCGGCCTTGCGCAGGGCGGCCAGCAGCTCGCGCTGGCTGCGGCCGGTGACGGCCACGCCCGGGGCGAGCTCGCGCAGGCCAAGGCGGCGGCCCGCGGCCGAGTGGACCGCGCCCGCGACCATGGCCGGGTCGCCGCGCAGGTAGGTGGTGGACCCGCCGACCCGCAGCCGCCCGTGGCGGCGGGCGACGTCGGCGACCAGGTACTCGAGCGCCTGGGGGAGCGGGGTCGAGGAGTGCCGGCGCAGGAACTCCAGCACCTCCTCGGCCGTGCCGCCCTCGTCGAAGGCGCGGCGCAGGCTGGCGTCGTGGATCCGCCAGGTGCCCGACCCGGCCGCCTCCCGGTCGGCCAGCCCGGCCAGCCGGGTCTCCACCCCCGGGGCCAGCCCACCCGGCGCCACCACGGTCAGGTCCCCGGCCAGGAGGAACCGGTCAGGCCCGTCGGGCAGCGCCTCCGCCGCCACCTCGGCCAGCCTTCCCGGCCCGACCCCGGCCAGCCACCCGTCGGTGGCCAGCCCAGCCTGGGCCCGCCCGCCCTCGACCACCGCCACCCCGAGGAAGGCGGCCACGTCCAGCACCGCCCGGACCGTCGCCTCCAGGTCGTCCGGCCCGCCCCCCGCCGGGTCCGGCCACACCATCGGCTGCCGCCAGGCCAGCAGCCGCGCCAGGCCCTCGATCCCGGCGGCGGGGGCGGCGAGCGCCTGGAGGAGGGCGCGGCGGCGGGCGGCCGCGGCGGCGAGGCGGCGGCCGGCCAGGGGACGGGCGCGGTCGGAGGTGGAGGGCTCGCGGCGGGGCGGGGTCGGGTGGTCGGTGGCGGCCTGCCGGGATCGGGGGGCGGCGGTGACCAGGTGGTCTTCGACGGCGAGGTCGGCCGAGCGCCAGGCGGTGACCAGGTCGGCCCAGCGGCGGGAGCGGGGGACGGAGAGCCAGGCGTCGGCTTCCGGGCGCAGGCCGAGGGAGCGCTGGCCGAAGGGCCCGCCGACGGCGAGGATGCCGGTCTCGACCAGGAGGTCGACCAGCAGGGCGAGCTCCTCGTCGCTGAGGTCGAGGTCGCGGGCCAGGCGGCCGAGGTCGCGGACGGCCACGGTCCCGGCCCGGACCAGGGGCAGGGGCTCACGGTCGAGGCGGGCGCAGACGCCCTCGGCGGCGATCACGGCCCGGGTGGCGGCGGCGGCCGCCCTGGCCGGGCCGTCGGGGAGCGGGTCGAGGGTCTCGGCGGGGGGCGGCTCCGGCCACGACGGGAACACCAGGCCGCCGCGCAGGCCGAGGGCGGCCTCCCTGGGGACCACCAGCTGGCTGTAGGTGACCGGCAGCAGCAGCCCGCGCTCCAGCAGCCAGCTGGCCGGCTCGGCGTCGGGGTAGCCGGCGAAGCGGCCGTAGCCGACGCCCATCACGGTGATCGGGCCGGTCGCGGCCAGGGCCTCGTCCAGCAGCCGGCGGGCGTCCTGGTCCGCTTCGGCCGCCGCCCGGGCCACCACCGCAGGGTCGGCCAGGGCCGCGCTGACCGCCCGGACGAGGGCCGCCTTGCCGGTCCCGGCGGGGCGGGGCGCGCCGAGGTTGCCCAGGATGCGCTCGAGCCGCTCGGCGCTCACCCCGACCTTGGCCAGCTCGGCCACGGGCGGGCCGAGGCCGCCAGGGCGGCCGAACGGCGCCCCCAGGCCGGGCGGCCCGGAGATGGTCCCGTCCGGGCCTGGCAGGGCGATGCCCAGGCCGGCCAGGGTGGCCAGGCCGGCCTCCAGGCGCCCCCGGCTCAGCTCCGGGCCCGCCGCGGAGGCCAGGGCGGGCACGGTCGAGGGCAGGCCCAGCACCGCCAGCAGCTCGGCCAGCCGCAGGGTGCCCAGGTCGAGGGTGCGCAGGGCGGCGGCCAGCGACGCCGGCGTGCCCGCCCGCCCGGCCAGCTCCGGGAACGACGCCGGAGCCGGCGGGACCAGGAGGTCAGGCCGGCGCTCGAGCAGACGGCGCAGCTCGGCGTCGGAGAGTGCGGCAAGAGCGGCCGCGTAACCCGCCAGCGGTCCTCCTCGGAACGGGGGCTGAGGACAGACGGCTCGCCGCCAAGGAGGCGAGCCCGAACCACCCAGGGTAGCGGCTTCCAGAGCCCCGGTCATGCCCGTTTTCACAGCCCCACCGGTCCGGCCCGCGATCCCTCGGGGGGTTAGGAACGGGTGGCCAGGCGGGTGACGAGGTCGCGCTCGTCGGGGCCGAACCAGGGGGGGTTGCCGGCGGCGGCGTTCTCGGTCATGCGGCCGGGGCGGGAGGTGGCGGGGATGGAGAGGGTGCAGCGGGGGTCGGAGAGGCCCCACTTGAGGAGGGCCTGGGCCCAGGTGGTGACGCCGAAGGGCTCCAGGGGGGCCAGCTCGGTCGGGGAGGGCCAGCGGCGGAGGACCGAGCCGCGGCCGAAGGGGCGCATCAGCATCACGCCCAGGCCGAGCTCCTCGGCCAGCGGGAGCACGGCTCGCTCGACGTCGCGCTCGAGCGGGTTGTAGGGGACCTGGACGAAGCCGATGCGGCCGCTGCGCATCACCGTCATCAGCTCGTCGAAGGCGGCCGCGTCGTAGTGGGTGGCCCCGATGACGTCGATCAGGCCCTCGTCGCGGAGCTGCTCGAGGCGGTCCAGGCGGGCCGGCCACGCGACCAGGTTGTGGACCTGGTACAGCTCGACCCGGCCGTGGGCGTGGTGGAGGGAGGCCTCGATCTGCCGCTCGGCCAGGTCGTCGTCGGCCGTCCAGACCTTGGTGGCCACGATCGCCTCGGCGCGCCGCCCGTCCAGGGCCAGGCCGAGGACCCGCTCGGCCTCGCCGTACATGGGCGAGGAGTCGAACAGGTTGGCCCCGGTGTCGAGCGCCTCCTCGACGATCCGGCGGCTGGTCGCCTCGGCCGCGCGGCCGCGGACGTCGAAGGTGCGCGAGGTGCCCATGCCGACCACCGGCACCTCGAAGCCGTCCGGTCCGAGCGCTCGCCGCTCCATCTGCCGCCTCGCCGCCCTTCTGGTCCCGAAGGCGGAAGCCTACCGCGCCCGTCCAGCCCGGCCCCGGGGCCCGCTCAGCCCATGCGGACGCGGCGGCGGAAGGCCAGGGCGGTAAGGGCGAAGGTCAGGGCGCTGAACAGGGCGGCGGCCAGGAAGCCCTTGAAGACCACCCCGGCGTCGTAGACGCCGAGGAAGCTGCGGGCCGCCTCGACCACGTAGGTCATGGGGTTGAGGCTCACCGCGGTCTCGAACCAGCCGGTCATCAGCTCCCGCGGCAGGGCGCTGGGCGTCAGGAACAGCAGCGGGAAGAAGATGATGAAGGTCGACTGGGTGGCCCGGACCGACCCGGTGGCCAGGGCCACGGCGATGCTGACCGAGGCGAACCCGATGCCGAACAGCAGCGTCAGGGCGAGCAGGCCGACCGATCCGACGACCGGGTTGCTCTCGAACCGGACCCCGATCGCGAACCCGAACGCCAGCAGGGCCAGGCTGTAGCCGAGCACGGCGAACATCTCGCCGAACAGGTTGCCGATCACCAGCGAGGAGCGGTGGGCCGGGGTCAGCGACAGCTTGTCCCAGTAGCCGCCGGCGATGTCCAGGACCAGGGCGTTGCCGCCCGAGGTGCTGGCGGCCGCGAACAGGATCGAGATCGGCAGCTGGAAGGTGGCGTAGTTGCCGATGCCGAGCTGCTGCTCGGCCACGTCGCCGAGGGCGCCGATCTGCACCACGAAGAAGAACACGGGGATGATCAGCGCGAAGATGAACAGCTCGGGCTCGCGCAGGATCCCGCGGATCGCCCGGCCGGTGATGGCCAGGATGTCCGAGACCAGCCCGGCCGGGGCGGCCAGGGTCTGCGGCTCGTCGGAGCGGCTGCGCCCGGGCGCGCGGCCGGCGTCGGGTGCGGCGGCGCTCATGACGACCTCCTTCCGGTGCCGGCGGGCTCGGGCTCGCGATCCTGGCCGTCCTCGCCCTGGCCGTCCTGGTCGGCGGTGGCCATGCGCCCGCCGGTGGCGGCCAGGAACACGTCGTCGAGGGTCGGCCGGGACACGCTGACCGCCCCGAAGCGGACCCCGGCCTTGTCGAGACCGCGGATGAGCACGGCCAGGTTCTCCGGCCCGTCGGGCACGAACAGGGTGTAGCCGGCCTGGGTGCCACGCAGCTCGCCAGCTGGCAGCTCGCCGCTGGCCTGGAGCTCGGTGATGGCGGCCCGGGCCGCGCCGACCTCGCGCTCCTCGACGGCCACGTCGATCACGTCCGCCCCGACCTCGGCCTTGAGCGCGGCCGGGGTGCCCTGGCGGACGATCCGCCCGTGGTCGATGATCGCCACCCGGTCGGCCAGCTCGTCGGCCTCCTCCAGGTACTGGGTGGTGAGGAAGATGGTGGCCCCGAACCGCTCGCGGAGCTCGCGGATGCGGTCCCAGATCAGGGCCCGCGACAGCGGGTCGAGGCCGGTGGTCGGCTCGTCCAGGAACAGCACCCGCGGGCGGTGCAGCAGCGCCGAGGCCAGGTCGAGGCGGCGCTTCATGCCCCCGGAGTAGGTCTGGATGCGCCGGTCGATGGCGTCGGTCAGGCCGACCAGCTCGGTCACCTCGGTGACCTGGCCGGTCAGGACCGAGCCCTTCAGGCCGTACAGCTTGCCCTGGAGGGCCAGGAGCTCGCGGCCGGTCTGCTTGGGGTCGAGGCCGGCCTCCTGGAGGGCGACCCCGATGAGCCGCCGCACCGTGGTCGGCTCCTTGACCACGTCGTGGCCCAGCACCGAGCCCGACCCGCTGGTCGGCTGGAGCAGGGTGGTCAGGATGCGGACGATGGTCGACTTGCCCGCCCCGTTGGGGCCGAGGAAGCCGTAGATCTCGCCCTCGGCGACCTCGAGGCTGACGCCGCGGACAGCCTCGACCTCGCCGAACTGGCGGACCAGGTCAGTTGCTTGGATTGCGGACATGCGGCGAGTGTAGGGGAACCCCCCGACAATGCCACATGATTATCATCTTCGCTGCTCAGGGCCTTGCACGAACGGTGTTGTCGAGCTCGCCGAGGCCGTCGATCTCGACCCGCATCCGGTCGCCCGGGCGCAGGTACCGGGGCGGGTCGGCGGCCATGCCGACCCCCGACGGCGTGCCCGTGACCACCAGGTCGCCCGGCTCGAGGGTGATGGTCCGGCTGATGAAGCTGACCAGCTCGGCCACCCCGAACACCATCTGGCCGGTGTCGGACGACTGCAGCACCTCGTCGTTGACCACACAGCGGATGCCGAGGGCCTGCGGGTCGGGCACCTCGTCGGCCGTGACCAGGAAGGGGCCGAGGGGCAGGAAGGTGTCGATCGCCTTGCCCAGCAGCCACTGGCCGGAGCGGAACTGGAGCGAGCGCGAGGAGACGTCGTTGGCGCAGGCGTACCCGGCGACGTGGACGAGGGCGTCGGCGACCGGCACCGAGCTGGCCTTGCGGCCGACGACCACGGCCAGCTCGGCCTCGTAGTCGACCTTCTCGGCCTCGGGCGGGACCAGCACGTCGGCCCCGGGGCCGACCACCGAGTTGGCGAACTTGGAGAACAGGACCGGCTCGGTGGGGATCTCCTGGCCGGTCTCGCGGGCGTGGTCGCGGTAGTTGAGGCCGACGCAGACGATCTTGCCCGGCCGGGGCACCGGGGCCAGCAGCTTCACCTCGGCCAGGGGGCGCGGGGGGGCGGTGGCCACGCCCTGGGTGCCGAAGGCCAGCCAGTCGACCAGCGACGGGCCCATGGGCACGACCGTGTCGCCCTCGACACGCCCGAACCCTCCCTCGAACGAGACCAGCCGCACGGTTCCTCCTCAGTCGACGGAGCCGGCCTCAGCCGGCCGGTGGCGGGGCCGCCGGAGCCCGCCAGGGGGGCTCGGGGCCGGCGAAGGCGGGCGCGACCTCCCTGGCCACCCGCTCCAGGTTCTGGCAGGCGGCCTCGTGGCTGGTGCCCGGGGGGCGGCTCCACAGGCTCACGTGGGTGAAGGGGAGCTGCTCCTGGAACCCGGCCAGGGAGGCCACGATCCCCTCGGCGGTGTCGCAGAGCACGGCCGAGCGCTTGAGGCGGCCGGGGTCGATCGGGTCGGGGCGGGGCTGGTCCCGGTCGGTGGCCCAGTCGCCGTAGCGGTCGAGCTGGTAGGCGACGGCCGGGGCCAGCTCGGTGGCCCAGGTGCGCTCGGGGTCGTCGCTGACCCGCAGGTGGACGCCGACCACGACCGGGAAGCCGTCGACCGGCCGGCCGGCCCGCTCCAGGGCCTCGGCCAGCACCGGCCAGGCCTCGGCCGTCTTCTGCCAGCGGTAGTGGGCCAGGGCGAACCAGCCGTCGGCCAGCCTGGCCACCCGGTCCAGCGCCCTGGGGGCCGTGCCGCCGAGGTAGAGGGGCGGGCCGCCCTCCTGGGGCGAGCGCGGGCCGACCGGCAGGTCGGTGCCGTCCGGGCCGTCGCCGATGACGCCCTCGGCCAGGGCGCGGCGCAGCACGCCCAGCTTCTCCTCCAGCAGGCGGCCACGGCGGGAGCGGTCGACCCCGAAGGCGTCGAACTCGCGCTCCACCCAGCCGCCGCCCAAGCCGAGGGTCAGCCGGCCCCCGGCCAGCAGGTCGACCACCCCGGCCTGCTCGGCGACCTCCCGGGGCCGGTACAGCGGGAGCAGCAGCACGCCCGTGCCCAGCCGGACCCGCGAGGTCCGGGCGGCCACGGCGGCCAGGAACGGGAGCTGCTGGGAGAGGTGGCCGTCCTCGACCGCGTGGTGCTCGCTCCCCCACACGGCGGCCAGCCCGAGCTGCTCGGCCAGGACCGCCTCCTCCAGGCGCTCGGCGTAGAAGCCCGGGTCGGGCTGGCGCCCGTTGCCTGGTCGCAGCTCGGTCCAGATCCCGAAGGTCGCTGGTCGTGGCATGCCCAGACCCTACCCCAACCACGCCGGGTCCAGACCAATCCCCCGCCCGGGCGGCGCGGGACCAATCCCGGGGCCGGACGGCTCCGAACCAGGGACATGCGCACCGAGACGATCCCGGCAGCCCCCGGCCCGCGACCCGGATCCCGTGGCCGCCGTGGCCGGGGCGCCCGCCGGGGAGCGCTGGCCGGGCTGCTGGCCTGCGGGGCCGCCCTTGGTGCGGCCGAGCTGCTGGCCGGGCTGGTCGGCGGCCGGTCGTCGCCGCTGGTCGCGGTGGGCGGGGCGGCCATCGACGCCACCCCCGGGTGGCTCAAGGAGTTGGCCATCCGCAGCTTCGGCGAGCGCGACAAGCTGGCCCTGCTGGCCGGGATCGCCGTCGTCCTGGCCGGGTTCGCGGTCACCGTCGGGCTCCTGGCAGTCCGCCGCCCCCGCCTCGGCCTGGCCGGGGTGGCCCTGCTCGGCGCCGCCGGCGCGGCCGCCGCCCTCACCCGCCCGGGCGCCGGTCACCTCGACGCCCTCCCGTCCCTGGCCGGGGCGGTGGCCGGGTCGGCCGCGCTGCTGGCACTGGTCCGAGCTGCGGGGGCGCCCTTCAGCGACGCGGCTCCGCGCTCGGGCCCCCGGTGGGGGAGCGTAGCCGACCCGGAAACGGCCAGCCCTGGGTTGTCCACAGCCCCCTCCAGAACTTCTGGGGCCGGGGTGGATCGGCGGCGGTTCCTGCTCACCGGGGCGCTGGTCGTGGGCGAGGCGGTGGCGGCGGGGACCGGGGGCCGGGTGCTGGGGCGGCGGTCGGACGTGACCGCGTCGCGGGCGGCGGTGGCCATTCCCGCTCCGGCGAGCGCGGCCCGGCCGCTGGCCGAGGGGGCGGCGATCGAGCTCCCGGGGCTGAGCAGCTTCTACACGCCCAACCGGGACTTCTACCGGGTCGACACGGCCCTGGTGGTCCCGAGGATCGCCGCCGGGGACTGGCGGCTGCGGGTGCATGGGCGGGTGCGGCGGGAGCTGGAGCTGGACTTCCGGCAGCTGCTGGCCCGGCCGCTGATGGAGCGGGACATCACCCTGTCGTGCGTCTCCAACGAGGTGGGCGGCGGCTACGTCGGGACCGCCCGCTGGACCGGGGTGCCCCTGGCCGACCTGCTCCGGGAGGCCGGGGTGGAGGCCGGGGCCGACCAGCTGGTGTCGCGGTCGGCCGACGGGTTCACCATCGGCACCCCGACCGCCGTTGTGCTCGACGGCCGTGACGCCATGCTGGCCGTGGCCATGAACGGGGAGCCGCTGCCGCTCACCCACGGCTTCCCGGTGCGGATGCTGGTGCCGGGCCTGTACGGCTACGTGTCGGCGACCAAGTGGCTGGTCGACCTGGAGCTGACCGGCTTCGGCGACTTCGACCCCTACTGGGTCCGGCGCGGCTGGGCCCGCCAGGCGCCGGTCAAGACGATGTCGCGGATCGACACGCCCCGGCCGCTGGCCCGGGTGGCGGCCGGGCGGGTCGCGGTGGCCGGGGTCGCGTGGGCCCAGCACCGCGGGATCCGCCGGGTCGAGGTCCGGGCCGACGGCGGCCCCTGGCGGCCGGTCCGGCTGGCCGCCGAGCACAGCGCCGACACCTGGCGCCAGTGGGTCTGGCCCTGGGAGGCGACCCCGGGCCGCCACACCCTCGAGGTCAGGGCCACCGACGGCACCGGCGCGACCCAGCCGGAGGACCGGGCCCCGCCGTTCCCGGACGGGGCCACCGGCTGGCACTCGGTGGTGGTGACCGTCACCTGACCGCACCGTTCGCGCCGGGCACCCGCCCGGCCGACCCCGAGGGGGCTCCCGTCCCCTCTCTCGAAAGGAGCAGCGATGCGTCTGCGTTCTCCCCGCCGGCTTCTGGTCGGCACCCTGGCCGGCCTGGCCCTGCTGGCCGCCGGCTGCAGCGGCGACGGCGGCGACCCGGCACCGCCTGCCCCGTCGGCCACCCAGCCGCCCGCGGCCGCCGCGGGCACGAGCTTCGGCCCGGCCTGCTCGGCCGTTCCGGCCAGCGGGGCCGGCAGCTTCATGGGCATGGCCCAGGACCCGGTGGCGACGGCCGCGTCCAACAACCCGGTGCTGTCGTCCCTGGTCGGGGCCGTCAAGGAGGCCGGCCTGGTCGACACCCTGAACTCGGCCGACGGGATCACCGTGTTCGCGCCCACCAACGACGCGTTCTCGGCCCTGCCCAAGGCGACCATGGACGCGGCCATGGCCGACCCCAAGGGGCTGCTCACGACCGTGCTCACCTACCACGTGGTCGAGGGCAAGCTGACCCCGGCGATGCTCGCCGGCACCCACAAGACGCTCCAGGGCGACACCATCGAGATCACCGGCACCGGTGAGGACTTCGAGGTGAACGGCCAGTCCAGCGTCGTCTGCGGCAACGTCCAGACCGCCAACGCGACCGTCTACATCATCGACGACGTGCTCATGCCCAAGGGCTGAGCCCCGAGCCTGGCGGGGCCGGCCAATCCGCCGGCCCCGCCGGGACGAATGCCCAGTGGGCCGACGGACACCGAGCGAGGGGCGAGCGTGGCACTGACCTGGACCAGGCGCGAGCCCGCACGGCGGCCGGCCGGGGCACCGGCGGCCCGCCCGGCCGGCGACGACGCACTGGAGGGGCTGCTGGCCCTGGTGGCCCGCGGCGACGAGCAGGCCTTCGCCGAGCTCTACCAGCGGGTCGCGCCCGCGGTGTTCGGGCTGGTCAGCAAGGTGGTCCGCAACCCGGCGCAGTCGGAGGAGGTGACCCAGGAGGTGTTCGTCGAGCTGTGGCGGACGGCGTCGCGGTTCGACCCGGCCCGGGGCACGGCCAGGTCCTGGATCATGACCTGCGCCCACCGCCGGGCGGTCGACCGGGTCCGTTCGGCCGAGAGCGCGGCCCGGCGCGACGACCTGGCCGGCCGGCGCGACCAGGGCCGCCCCTATGACGAGGTGGTCGAGCAGGTCGAGACCAGCCTGGAGCGCGAGCACGTCCGCCGCGGCCTCGAGGCCCTCACCGACCTGCAGCGGGAGGCGGTGGTGCTGGCCTACTACGGCGGCTACACCCACCGGGAGATCGCCGAGCTGCTCGGGGTGCCGTCGGGGACGGTCAAGACGCGGCTGCGCGACGGGCTGATCCGGCTCCGGGACCACCTGGGGGTGGACGCATGAGCGCCGACCTGCACACCCTGACCGGCGCCTATGCCGCCCATGCGCTGTCGGACACCGAGCGGCTGGCCTTTGAACGGCATCTGGACGCCTGCCCGGCCTGCGCCCAGGAGGTGCGCGAGCTGACCGAGACCGCGGCCCGGCTGGGCGGGGCCGCCGCCGCCCCGCCTCCGCCCGACCTCTGGGACCGGGTGCGGGCCGAGGCCCTGGTCACCCGCCAGCTGGCGCCGGTGGCCGGGCGGGCCCACCGGCGGCGCCGGGCCGGTCGGCACGCCGGGCGGCGCCGGTTCCCGCCGCCGCTCGCCGCGGCCGCGGCGCTGCTGGTGGCCGTCCTCTCGGTGACCGCGCTCAACCTCGGCCTGCTGGGCCGCTCGGACCGGTCGGAGCGGACCGCCGACCTGGTCGCGGCCGTGCTGGCCGCCCCCGACGCCCGCCGGGTCGCCGCCACGCCCGGTGGGACCGGGCAGGCCACCGTGGTCGTCTCCCGCGGTCGCGGCCAGGCCGTGTTCGTGGCCAGCGGGCTGCCGCCGGCCCCGGCGGCCAGGACCTACCAGCTCTGGGTGGTCGGCCGGTCCGGGCCGCGCCCGGCCGGGCTGGTCGAGGTCGCCGGCGGGGGCCGGGTCACCAGGCTGCTGGACGGGCCGGTGACCGGGGACGAGCAGGTCGCCATGACCGTCGAGCGCCGGGGCGGGGCGGCCCGGCCGACCTCCGAGCCGGTGGTGGTCGTCGACCTCTAGAACCGCGGCCGAGTATCCGGCGAACCCGGATGCTCGACCGGTGTTCCAGGCCTGAGCCGGGTCAGGGGCCGTCGGCCGGCTGCTGGAGCCTGCGGAGGATCTCCTCCTGGGCGGCCGGGTCCGGGTCGGGGAACTGGGCGGCCAGCCGGACCAGGAAGGCGTCGACCTCGCTGGTGGCGTAGCCGCGGGGGCCGAGCGGGAAGCGCTGGCGCAGCACGTCCCACCGGGTCATGGTCTCCCCGTCGCGGCCGGCCAGGGCGCGGGCCGCCCTGGCCAGGAACAGGTCGACGTGGTTGGGCAGGTAGCCGGGCGCGCCCCGGTCGAAGCTCCGGGTCTCCACCTCCGAGGGGGTCAGCGGCCGCGCCGGCGACAGGGTCGGGGGCCGGGCCGGAGGTGGCGGCGGCGGCGGGGCCGGGGCCGACGACGGCGGCACCGACGGCGGCGGGAAGTACCCCTCGTCCGTCCCCGGCGGAGCCGGCTCCTGAGCCGGAGGCTGGAGCCACCCGGTCGAGGCCGGGTCCCGCGGCGGCGCCGTCGGCGGGGCGCCGGCGGCCCGGGCCGGTTCCGGGCCGGGGGGCGGGGGGCCGGTGGTTGGCGGCGGTTGCGGCCGCGAGCCGACCGCGGAATCGATCGGCGGCGGCTGGGCGGCGGGAAGCGGCCCGGCGCCCCCTCGCGGCTGGGCCGCCGGGAGCGGCCCGGCGGCCGGCGCCGGCCGGGCGTCTGCCGGAGGCTCCGGTCCAGCGC
>CALGFH010000254.1 GCA_937881255.1 uncultured Actinomycetes bacterium | reverse complement strand
TCGCTGAGGTCGACCCCGGTGACCGCCAGCCCGTGGCCGGCCAGCTCGCGGGCCACGGGCACCCCGCAGCCGCAGCCCAGGTCCAGCACCGCCCCGCCGGGCGGGACCCGCTCCCGGAGGGCGGCCAACCAGGCGGCATATCCCCCAGGGCCCGCGTCGTCGGCCCGGTAGCGGTACGACAGGGCATCGTAGCCGCGCCGCACGATCTCTCTGGGGTCCGGCTCGGGCATGCCGCCGAGGCTACGCCCACGACGGCGAGGGATGACCCGGCTGCGCAAGCGGATCGAACAGGTTCAAACAAGATCCATGATGCAGTCTGTTCGCCGTCGCGCGGGTGCGGTACGGTGGCCGCAAGGAGGCTGCCGGTGCTTGCTCAGGAACGACGCGACGCGATCCTGCGCGCCCTGCTCCCGTCGGGCGCGGCCACCGTCGGCGACCTCGCCGACGCGCTCGGCGTCTCGGAGATGACCATCCGCCGCGACCTCGGGGTGCTCGCCGCCCAGCAGCTCGTCGAGAAGGTCCACGGCGGGGCCGTGCTGGCCAGGCGGGGCGCCGCCGAGCCGCACTTCGCCACCAAGCGAAGCATCAACGCCGGGGCCAAGGCGGCCATCGCCGAGGCGGCCGTGGCCATGATCTCCGACGGCATGACCGTCGCCCTGTCGGCCGGGACCACCACCTGGCAGGTGGCCCGGCGCCTGCGGGGCGGCGGGCTCCGCGACCTGACGTTCCTGACCAACTCGCTCAACGTCGCCGGGGCGCTCGAGGCCAACGGCTGGCACTCGATCGTCGTCTCCGGCGGCTCGTTCCGGACGCCGTCGGACGCCCTCGTCGGGCCCTTCGCCAACCAGACGCTGCGCCAGCTCAACGCCGACCTGCTGGTGCTCGGGGTGCACTCGATCGACGCCAGGACCGGGCTCACCACGCCCAACATCGCCGAGGCCGACACCAACCGGGTGATGGTGGCCGGGGCCCGGCGGGTCGTGGTGGTCGCCGACTCGAGCAAGCTGGGGCAGGTCTCGCTGGCCACCTTCGCCAGCTGCGACGACGTCGACGAGCTGGTCACCGACAGCGGGGCCGACCCGGCCACGCTGGCCGCGCTGGCCGACACCGGCCTGCGCATCCACCAGGTCGAGCCGCTGCCGCTCGCCCGGCCGGCCGAGGGGACGGCGTCGTGAAGCTGACCAGGACCTCCATCCGGCTGGCCGACGGCCGCGAGCTGATCTACTTCGACGAGCGCGAGGGGGCCGACCGCCAGGTGCCCGACACCCGCGACCTGGGCGTGGCCAGCACCTCCAGCCAGATCCGCTGCGACCCGCTGCGCGAGGAGTGGGTGGTCGTCGCCTCCCACCGCCAGGGCCGGACCCACCTGCCCCCGGCCGACCAGTGCCCCCTCTGCCCGTCACGGGAGGGCCGGGCCACCGAGATCCCGGCCGCCGACTACGACGTCGTGGTGTTCGAGAACCGCTTCCCGTCGCTGGCCCCGGACCCCGGCGAGGTGGCCGACGGCGGCCCCTTCCACCGGGGGCCGGGCGTCGGCCGCTGCGAGGTCGTCTGCTTCACCGCCGACCACGGCGGGGCCCTGGCCCGGCTGCCGGTGGGCCGGATCCGGACGGTGGTCGAGGTCTGGGCGGAACGGACGCTGGAGCTGGGCGCGCTGGAAGGGGTGGAGCAGGTCTTCCCGTTCGAGAACCGGGGCGAGGAGATCGGGGTCACCCTGCACCACCCCCACGGCCAGATCTACGCCTACCCGTTCGTGGCCCCGAGGACCGAGCGCCAGCTGGACGTGGCCCGCGCCCACCGGGAGGCCACCGGGGAGTGCCGCAGCTGCTCGATCGTGGCCGCCGAGGCGGATGGGGAGCGGGTGGTGGCCACCGCCCCGGGCTGGGTGGCCTTCGTGCCGTTCGCCGCCCGCTGGCCGTTCGAGGTGCACTGCTTCCCGACCCGCCACCTGCCCGACCTGCCGGCCCTGGACGACGGCGAGCGCGACGGCCTGGCCGCCCTGCTCAAGGACGTCCTCGGCCGGTTCGACGCGCTGTTCGACCAGCCCCTGCCCTACATGCTGACCTGCCACCAGGCGCCGGTGCGGCGCGACCGCGACCTGGCCCACGCCCACCTGGAGGCGTTCTCGATCCGGCGGACGGCGACCAAGCTCAAGTACCTGGCCTCCAGCGAGTCCGGGGCCGGGGTGTTCATCAACGACATCGCGCCCGAGCAGGCGGCCGAGCTGCTCCGGGCGGCGGCGCGGAAATCCTCCTGAGCGGGATTCGCACGCTCTTTCGCGAGGTATCACCGTCCAGGACGGGCATCTTCCCACGCGTCCAAACACAAAGTAGGATCAAGAGCACAGAAACGCTCAGGGACGCCCATCGAAGGGAGCTGCTCCCCATGGTCCGTGCCGTGGCCTCGCCGCCCGGGCGCCGCCCGCTCGCCGACCGCCTCGCCGCCGCCCTGCTGCTGCTCGCGGTCTGCCTGGCCGGGGTCGCCCTCACCCCGGGCGCCGCCAAGGCCGGCCCCGGCACCTACACCAACCCGGTCTCCCGCGACTTCGCCGACACCTTCGCCGACCCGGCCGTGATCAAGGCCAAGGACGGCTACTGGTACGCCTACGGGACCACCGACCCGCTCCGCGAGGGCGAGGGGACCAGGCACATCATCCCCACCGCGCGCTCCACCGACCTGGTCAACTGGACCTATGTCGGGGACGCCTTCACCGAGTCGACCCTGCCCGACTGGGCCGACACCGAGCGGGACGCCGCCCTG
Source organism: uncultured Actinomycetes bacterium (assembly GCA_937881255.1). GTDB lineage: Bacteria > Actinomycetota > CALGFH01 > CALGFH01 > CALGFH01 > CALGFH01. The sequence goes on along the minus strand of CALGFH010000254.1, from coordinate 23,810 downwards.
TGGGCGCCGGACATCCGCTACCTGGACGGCACCTACTACCTCTACTACGTGGTCACCCAGACGACGGTCTTCCCTGGGCCCAACGACAACGCCATCGGGGTCGCCACCTCCGACAGTCCCACCGGTCCCTGGCAGGACTCGGGTGCCCCGGTGGTCGGCCCCCGCCCGGGCGCCAGCGGCAACCCGGACGACTTCCTCTGGACCTTCGACCCGTCGGAGTTCACCGACATCGACGGCACCCGCTACCTCTACTACGGCTCCTACTACGGCGGGATCTTCGTCACCGAGCTGAGCGACGATGGGACCAGGGCGGTCGGGTCGCCCACCCAGGTCGCCATCGACAACCGCTACGAGGGCGCCTACGTCATCCGCCACGGCCGCTGGTACTACCTGTTCGCCTCCGAGGCCAACTGCTGCGCCGGCCCGACCACCGGCTACACGGTGTTCGCGGGCCGCTCCACGAGCCCACGGGGGCCGTTCACCGACCGCGACGGCATCTCGCTGCTGGCCTCGCGGGTCGGCGGCACCATCGTGGTCACCCCCAACGGCAACAACTGGGTCGGCACCGGCCACAACGCCGTCGTCACCGACCTGGCCGGCCAGGACTGGTTCGTCTACCACGCCATCGACCGCCGCGACCCGTTCCTGGACGAGCCGTTCGGCATCAACGAGCGGCCGATGCTGATCGACCGCCTCGATTGGGTCGACGGCTGGCCGACGGTCCGGGCCGGCCGCTGGGCCTCCGAAGGCCCGCAGCGGGCCCCGGTCACCGACTGGACGGTCAGCGGCAGCTTCGAGCTGGCCGGCGCGGCCAGCTGCGAGCCGGACATCGAGGTGACGCGGGGCCGGTCGCCGGCCGACTACCGGGCCGAGGGCGACCTGCGCCTGGGCGAGGGCGCGGCCGCCGCCGGCCTGGTCACCAGCTGGCGGAGCAAGCGCAACTACCTGGTCAGCTGGCTCGACCGCGAGGCCGGGGCCCTGGTCACCGACGTGGTCCGGGGCGGGAAGTCCCTCGGCCGGGAGTCCAGCCCCCTCCCGGCGGGCTTCCGCTACGACGTCTGGCACAACATGGCCGCCGAGCTGCGTGGCCGGACCCTGACCGTCGAGGTCACCGACGCCCGGCTCAACGACCCGGTCGCCGTCCAGCGCCGGGCCCTGCCCCCCGGCACCGGCGGGGCCGGCGCCGTCGGCGCGGCCGCCCGCTGCGGCCCGGCCGAGGCCGCCAACCTGGGCGCGGCCCGTCTCTACGACCCGGTCCGCCACCAGGTCCCGCCGCCCCGGGTCGGCCGGGTGGTGTACCAGGACCAGTTCGGCGACGGGACGATCGACCCGTCCTGGAGCTGGGTGCGCGGGCCCGACCCGGCCGCCACCGAGACCGGCGGGGTGCTCCCCTGGCCGACCCAGTCCGGCGACCTCGTCGGTCCCGACGAGACCGCCTCGGTGCTGCTCCGGGACGCCCCCGAGGGCGCCTACACGGTCGAGACCAAGCTGGCCATCGACCTCGGCACCGACGACGTCCGCAACTTCCAGCAGGCCGGCCTCGTCGCCTACCTCGACGACGACCACTTCCTGCGCTTCTCCCACGTGGCCATCTGGAACACCCGCCAGACCGAGTTCGGCAAGGAGATGCCCTTCGCCGACGGCACCTCCTGGGGCGGCATGGCCGTCGGCACGCCGGCCCCGGTGACCTGGCTGCGCCTCCAGCACCGGATCGACCCGGCCAACGGCGAGCACGAGTTCCGGGCCGCCTCCAGCCGCGACGGCCGGCACTGGACCTGGGGCGGGGTCTGGACCCTCCCGGCCGGGACCACGCCCCGCATCGGGCTGATCTCCCACGGCGGCACCGGCGCCGTCGCCGAGTTCGACTACCTCCGCATCTACCAACCATAGGCACCGCGGCCCCGGCGGACTCCGGGGCGGGAAAGGTGGGGACATGGGCAAGGACCGCAACACCAACCAGGGGCCGCTGAACAGGCGGCAGTTCCTCGGGCTGGGCGCCGGGGCCGGCGCCTCGATGGTGCTGGCCGCCTGCGGCGGCGGCACCGACGCACCGCCGGGCGCCGGTGGCGGCGGGGGCGGGGGCGGCGGCCAGTTCGGCGAGGGCAAGGAGTACACCGGGCCCAACGTCAGCCTGGCCTTCTGGAACGGCTTCACCGGCGGCGACGGGCCGTTCATGCGCCAGCTGGTCGACCAGTTCAACAGCGAGCACCAGAACATCAAGGTCAGCATGAACGTGCTGCGCTGGGAGGACTTCTACCCCAAGGTCCCGACCGCGGTGCAGAGCGGCAACGGCCCCGACATCGCGATCATGCACATCGACCAGCTGGCCACCAACGCCGCCCGCCGGGTGGTCATCCCGGTCGACGAGGTCGCCACCGCGCTGCAGCTCCAGCAGGACGACTTCGCCCCGGCCGTCTGGTCGGCAGGCGTCTACAAGGAGCAGCGCTACGGCCTCCCGCTCGACATCCACCCGCTGCTCTTCTACTACAACCAGAAGGAGATGGAGGCGGCCGGCATCAGCGAGCCGCCCAAGGACCGGGCCAGCTTCGAGGCCGCCGCCAAGGAGCTGAAGGGCAAGGGAGCCCAGAACCCGTTCTGGGTCACCTCGACCTGGCCGGCCCACCTGATGTGGTGGTCGCTGATCCACCAGTTCGGGGGCACGCCCTACAACGAGGACGGCTCCCAGGCCCAGTTCAACTCCGACGCCGGCGTGGAGGCGCTCACCTGGCAGGTCAACAACATCCAGCAGGGCTACAGCCCCAAGAACGTGGCCAACGACGCCCAGGCGGTCGCCTTCCGGCAGGGCAAGAACGCCCTCACCTGGGACGGCATCTGGATGATGAACGAGTGGGCCAAGGTCAAGGGCCTCGAGTGGGGGGCGGCCCCGCTGCCCCAGATCGGCGACCAGCCGGCCGTCTGGGCCAGCTCGCACAACTTCGTGGTCACCTCCCAGGCCCAGAAGGACCCCAACAAGCTCCAGGCGTCCAAGGTGTTCATCTCCTGGATCAGCGACCACTCGATCGACTGGGCCAAGGCCGGCCAGATCGCGGCCAGGGCCTCGGTCCGGGAGAGCCCGGAGTTCCAGGAGCTCGAGGTCCAGAACATCGCCGCCCAGCAGCTCGACTACGTCAAGTTCCCGCCGGCGGTGCCAGGCATCGGTGAGGTCACCGCACCGACCTTCGAGCTGGCCGTCAACGAGGCGGTGCTGGGCAAGAAGTCGCCCAAGGCCGCCCTGGACGACGCCACCTCCAAGGCCAACGAGCTGCTCGCCGCCAACAAGAAGAAGTACGGGGGGTAGCGGGCGATGACGTCGACGGACCTCGGCGGCCGGGCGGCGCCCCCGGCCGCCGGGCCCGGGGCCGGACAGCTGCGCCGCGGGCGCGGCCGGCTCGGCGCCGCAGGGGGGCGAGGGGGCGGCGGCATCGTCCCCTACCTGTTCCTGGCCCCGTACCTGCTCCTGTTCGGCCTCTTCGTGCTGGCCCCGTCCGTGTACGTCATCTGGATCAGCCTGCACGACTGGGACTTCCTGCTCCCGGGGAAGCCGTTCGTCGGCCTCCAGAACTACCTCAACCTCTTCAAGTCCGGGACCGTGACCAGCGAGCCGTTCTGGCAGGCGATGACCGCCACCGGCAAGTTCGTCCTCTACAGCGTGCCCCTGCTGGTGGCGGTCCCGCTGGCCGTGGCCGTGATGCTGAACCAGCGGTTCCCCGGGCGGAACTTCTTCCGGGCCGCCTACTTCGCCCCCTACGTGCTCGGGGTGGCCGTGGTCGGGATCCTCTGGCGGTTCCTGCTCGACCCCAACATCGGCCTGGTCAACCACATGCTGGACCGGATCGGGATCACCACCGACATCCCCTGGACCACCCAGACCCCGTGGGTGTGGGCGGCCCTGGTCGGCCCGACGGTGTGGTGGACGCTCGGCTTCAACGCCGTCATCTACCTGGCCGGCCTCCAGGACATCCCCAGGGAGCTGTACGAGGCGGCCAAGGTCGACGGGGCCAGCCGCTGGCAGCAGTTCCGCAACGTGACCCTGCCCGGGCTGCGCCCGGTGCTGGTCTTCGTCGTCACCATCACGATCCTGGCCTCGGCCAACGTGTTCGGCCAGCCCTACCTGATCACCCAGGGCCGGCCCGGGCGCGAGACGCGCTCGGCGATCATGCTGATCGGCCAGGAGGGCCTGCGTGACTTCCGCATGGGCAACGCGGCCGCCATGAGCTTCCTGCTCACCCTGGCCCTGATGCTGATCAGCGTGGCCAACTTCCTGCTGTTCCGCGAGCGCAAGGAGCGCTGATCATGGCGACGGCAACCACCTCACGGCCGGCGGGCTCCCAGCAGACGCGGGCCCCGGCCCGCGGGACCAAGGGGCCGCCGCTCGCCCAGCGGGCCGGCGCCTATGCCGGCCTGCTGCTGCTCACCGTGCTGTTCGTCAGCCCACTGGTCTTCATGGTCACGACCTCGTTCAAGACCAACTTCGAGGCCGCCCAGCCGACCTGGATCCCCAAGGAGCCCACCACCGAGGGCTACAGCTTCATCTTCAACGCCACCCAGACGCCGGTGCTGCGCTGGTTCCTCAACAGCCTGCTGGCGGCGGCCGGGCAGACGTTGCTGATCCTGCTCACGGCCTCGATGGCCGCCTACGCCCTGGCCCGGATGGAGTTCGTGGGCAAGCGGCTGCTCACGGCGCTGATCATCGCGACCATCTTCATCCCGCCGATCGTGCTGCTGATCCCCAACTACGTGATCGTGGCCGAGCTCGGCTGGCTGGACAGCCTGACGGCGGTGATCGTGCCCGGCGCGGCCGGGGCGTTCGGCGTCTTCTTCCTGCGCCAGTTCTTCGTCTCGCTGCCCACGGAGCTGGAGGAGGCGGCGCGGCTGGACGGGGCCAACCGGTTCCAGATCTTCTACAAGGTGATCCTGCCGCTGTCCAAGCCGGCGCTGGCCACCCTGGCCCTGCTCAGCTTCCTGACCAACTGGAACGATTTCCTGTGGCCGCTGTACGTCCTGTTCAGCCCCGAGCGGCTCACCCTCCAGCCGGGCCTGTCCACCCTGCAGAGCGCCTTCGCCACCGACTACGCGACCATCATGGTCGGCGGCGTGATCGCCAGCGTGCCCGTGCTGATCCTGTTCGTGGTCGCCCAGCGGTTCATCATCGAGGGGGTCTCGCGGAGCGGGCTCAAGGGGTAGGGGTGGGCCGCGGCCGGGTTGCCCGCCTGCTGCTGGCGCTGGCCCTGGCGTCGGCGGCGGCCGGCTGCGCGGAGGACGAGGGCGGCGGAGGCGGCGGTGGGGCGTCGGCCACCTCGGCGGCGCCGCCGCGCCAGTTCACCAACCCGGTGGTGGACGGCAACTTCGCCGACCCGCACGTGCTGAAGGTCGGCGGCACCTGGTACGCGTACGCCACCGGCGACCTGATCGTGAACCTCCAGGTGGCCCGGTCGGCCGACCTGGTGCGCTGGGAGCGGCTGGACGACGCCCTGCCCGAGCTCCCGGAGTGGAGCGTCCTCCAGAAGGGGCTCACCTGGGCACCCGAGGTGGCCCAGACCCCGGCCGGCTTCGTGCTGTACTACACCCTCCGGCACGCCGCCTCGGGACGCCAGTGCATCTCGGTGGCGGTGGCCCCGCGGCCGGAAGGGCCGTTCCAGGACACCCGCTCCCGGCCGCTGGTCTGCCAGGAGCGGCTCGGCGGTTCGATCGACCCGCACCACTTCGTCGACCGTGACGGCCGCGCCTACCTGCTCTGGAAGAACGACGGCAACTGCTGCGACCTGCCGACCGAGCTGTGGGGCCAGCGCCTCGACCGCGACGGGCTGGCGCTGGTGGGCAAGCCGGTCCGCCTGGGAGCCCGCAACGACGCCGAGTGGGAGGGGGCGCTGATCGAGGCCCCGACCCTGTGGCGGGAGGGCGACACCTACTACCTGTTCTTCTCGGCCAACGACTACGGCAGCTCGCTGTACGCGGTCGGCTACGCCACCGCCGGGCGGGTGCTCGGCCCCTACCGCGACGCCCCCGAGAACCCGATCCTGGCCACCGGCACCGGGGTCGCCAACGGGCCGGGGGGCCAGGCGATCGTGCGCGGGCCCGGCGGCGGCCTGTGGTTCGCCTACCATGCCTGGGGCGAGCTGGTCGGCGACGACGCCGGCGGGCAGCGGTCGATGTGGCTGGACCGGCTCAGCTTCGAGAGCGGCCGGCCGCGGGTGGCCGGACCGACCGACACCGCCCAGGAGGCGCCGTGACCGTCCGGCGGAACGCGCTGGCCCTGGGAGCGCTGGTGGCGGCGCTGCTGGCCATGCGGGCGGCGGCGCCGTTCGTGGCCCCGCCGGCCACCGTCCGGGTTCCCGCGGCCACCCCGGTCGCCGCCCCGGCGGCCCGGCCGGCCCCGCTCGCCGAGGCCACCGGGGCCAGCCTGTACCTGGGCGGCGACGACGGCCTGCTCCGGGTGGACGTCGACCGCGGCAGCGTGCGCCGGGTGGACCTGCCCGGCACGGCCACGGGGGCCGACGGCGGGCTGGTCGGGCGGGACGGGACGGTGGTGGCGGTCCGGGGCGGCGTCGCCTACGCGGCCACCGGCCGGGCCGGCCGCCCGGCGGTCCCGCTGGGCCCGGCCGCCTACGCCGTCGCCTCGGCCAGCCCGGGCCGGGTCTGGCTGGTCGAGGAGACCGGCGACCCGGACCGCTGGTTCCGGGTCCGCGAGGTCGCCGTCGGGCGGTCCCCGGCCGCCGGCGGGGCGGCGGGGGGCGTTGTGGCCCGGGGGGTGCTGCCGCTCGGGCGGCGGCCGGTCGCCGGGGCCCCCGGCGGGCTGCTCGTCCAGCTGGTCGGCCCGGGCGGCGGGCTGGCCGTCTGGGACCCGCGGACCGGCCGGCTGGGGCGGCGGCTGGCCGCCGGCACGCCGCTGAAGGTGGTCGCGGCCAGCGGCCGCACGGTCGCCTGGGTCGAGCGGTCGGCCCTGCACCTGGGCGACCTGGAAAGCGGCCGCACCCGGGTGGTGCCGGTCCCGCCCGGGGCCGACGGGTTCGCCGCCCCGGGCGCGTTCTCGCCCGACGGGCGCACCCTGGCCGCCTTCACCAGCGTCGGCTTCTCCACCCGCCCCGCCCTGGCCCTGGTCGCCGTGGACCGGGCGGCGGCGGTGCGGGTGCCCGGCTCCGAGGGGGCGCTCGCCGACGGCTGCACGCCGTGCGTGGCCTGGTCGCCGGCTGGCGACTGGGTGTTCTTCAGCCGGCTCGGCCCCGGATTCGGCGTGGGCGCCTACCGGCCCGGCCGGGCCCGGGCCGTGGCCGTCCAGGTGGACGTGCCGTTTGCCTTCCCGCCCAGCTTTGCCACCACCCGACCCGAGTGAGGTGCCCGTGACCGCAGGCCTCGAGCCGGTCGGCGACCGCCGCTGGTCGCTGGACGGCACCTGGGAGCTGTACCCCGGCGACCACGAGCTGGCCGCCCTGGACGGCCTCGAGCCGAGGCCGATCCGGGTCCCCGGGCTGTGGGAGGCCCAGGGGCTGCTCGAGCTGGACGGCGTCGCCTGGTACCGGCGCCGGTTCTCCCTGGACGACCCGGGGGGCCACTGGACGCTGCGCTTCGGGGCGGTGATGGACCTGGCCGAGGTGTACCTGAACGGCCGGCCGCTGGGGGGCAACGACCTCCCCTTCACCCCGTTCGAGCTCGACCCGTCGGCCGCCCTGGCCACCGGGGCGAACGAGCTCGCCGTCCGGGTCACCGACCCGCCGGTCGACGGGCCCCTGCACCCGCGGCTGCCCCACGGCAAGCAGGGCTGGGCCAACCACGTCTTCCCCAGCCCGCCCAGCCTCTACATGACCTACGGCGGCATCTGGCAGCCGGTCACCCTCCGCCGGCACGGGCCGGTGGCCGTCCGCTGGGTGCGGTGCTCCAGCGACCCCGACGACCTGACCCTGGCGGTGGGGGTCGAGAACGTCGGCGGCGCTCCGGTGGCCGTGCGGCTGACCGCGGCCAGCGTGGGGCTGGCCGCCGAGGCCGGCCTCGAGCTCGGCCCCGGGGCGCGGACGGAGACGACCATCCGGCTGGGAGCGACCGGGGCCGCCCGTTGGCGACCGGACGATCCCGTGCTGCACACCGCGGTGGTCGAGGCGAGCGGCGGCGGGGTGATGAGCGACCGCTCGACCGTCCGCTACGGGCTGCGCCAGGTGCGGGTCGAGGGGGACCGGCTGCTGCTGGACGGCCGGCCCTACCGGATGCGCAGCGCCCTCGTCCAGGGGTTCCGGGCCGACACGCTGTACGCCGAGGGCGACCTGGACGCCATCCGCCAGGAGGTCGCCGCGGCCAAGGCGGCCGGGCTCAACACCCTGCGGCTCCACATCAAGGCGTTCGACCCGCGCTACCTGGACGCCTGCGACGAGCTGGGGATGCTGCTGCACTGCGACGTGCCGGTGGCCGAGCCGATCGCCCACGACGACCTGGACGGCGAGGGGGAGCTGGCCGACCGGTGCGCGCGGGCCGCCACCGCCCAGGTCCGCCGGGACGCCAACCACCCGAGCGTGATCCTCTGGTCGGCCATGAACGAGCTCGGCCTCGACTTCCCGCCGGCCCGGGGCCGGGCCGGCTACGAGGGGTTCGCCCGCCGGGTCGCCGGGGCCGTCCGCGAGGCCGACCCGACCCGCCCGCTGATCGAGAACGACTGGATCGAGCCCGACCCGGAGCGGGTGTTCACCACCCCGGTGCTGACCGCCCACTGGTACGGCCGCCTGCACGCCGCCTGGCTGGCCGAGCTGGACGCCAAGGCCCGGCAGTGGGCCGGGCTGGGCCGGCCCCTGTTCGTCACCGAGTTCGGCGACTGGGGCCTGCCCGAGCTGGCCGACGGCGACCGCCAGCCCTTCTGGTCCCCGGCCGGCTGGTACGAAAAGGCCATCGCCGAGCTGCCCTGGCCCGGGTCGGCGGCCGAGCTGATCGAGGGCACCCAGCGCCACCAGGGCCTGTCGGACCGCCTCCAGGCCGAGGTGGTCCGGCGCCACGACCACCTGGGCGGCTGGTGCCTGACCGAGCTGACCGACGTGCCCTGGGAGCTGAACGGCCTGTTCGACCTGGAGCGGCGGCCCAAGCCGCCGGCCCTGGCCGAGCTGTCACGGGCGTGCCAGGACGTGCTCCCCATGCTGGCCCTGCCCAGCCTGGTCGTGGCCGCCGGCGGGCGCCTGGCCGCCCCCCTGCACGTGGCCAACGACGGCCCCCCGCTGTCCGAGGTGACCGTCCAGGTCGGCCTGGCCGGTGCGCGGGCCGAGGTCGAGCTGGGCGACCTCCCGGGCTGGTCCGCGGTCGCCGCCGGCGCCGTCGACCTCCCGGCACCCTCGTCGCCCGGCGTCCACGAGGTCGTCCTGCGGCTGCGCGCGGCCGGCCGGGAGCTGGCCACCAACAGCTACCCGCTCCGCGCCGTCGCCGTCCCGGCGGGCGCGCCCGAGGTGACCGTGGTCGGGGAGGGCATGCTGGACGAGGCGGCCGGGAAGCTGGTGCGGGAGCGGCTGGCGGCGGGGGAGACGGTGGTGGTGCTGGCCCAGGACCTCCAGGCGGTGGGGTGCTACCCGGTGGCGGTGGAGATGGCCGAGGTGGCGACCGCCTGGGGGTCGACGGTGTTCCACTTCACCTGTGACCAGCGGGCGCTGCCGTCGCTGCCGGAACGGGCGGTGCTGGCCGGCGAGGACGCCACCGTGGTCCCGACCCACCTGCTGACCAGGGTGGGGGAGGGGACCTGGCCGGAGACCTGCGTCGTGGGCGCGTTCAAGCCGGTCCCCGACCCCCTGGCCGGCCCGGTGGTCGGGGCCGTGGCGGTGGGGCCGGGGCGGCTCGTCACCTGCCAGTACCGGCTGGCCGAGCCGGCCCGGCGGGGCGACCCGGCCGCCAGGGCCATCCTCGCCGAGCTGCTCCACTGGGCCGCCGGAGGGGCCAGATGAGCGACCGGGCCGGGCCGGTGGCGGCCGCGTTCCGGGAGTGGACCGGGCGCGACCCGGAGGGGGTCTGGGCCGCCCCGGGGCGGGTCAACCTGATCGGGGAGCACACCGACTACAACGACGGCTTCGTGCTCCCGGCGGCCATCGACCGGCTGGTCCTGGTGGCGGCGGGGCGCCGGGACGGGGGGCGGCTGCGGCTGTGGTCGCGGCAGGCCGGGCCGCCGGCCGACCTGGAGCTGGCCGCGGTCGGGCCGGGACGGGTCGAGGGCTGGGCCGCCTACCCGGCCGGGGTCGCCTGGGCCCTCGGGCAGGCCGGGGTCGAGCTCGGCGGGGCCGACCTGGTGGTCGACGGGGACGTCCCGGCCGGGTCCGGGCTGTCCTCCAGCGCCGCCCTCGAGTGCGCCACCGCGACCGCCCTGGCCGACCTGCACGGCGCCGGCCTGGACCGGCCGGCCCTGGCCGCCCTGGCCCGCCGGGCCGAGAACGAGGTCGTGGGGGTGCCGTCGGGGGCCATGGACCAGATGGTGTCGATGCTGGGGCGGGCCGGGCACGCCCTGTTCCTCGACACCCGGTCGCTTGCCACCGAGCAGGTCCCGCTGCCGCTGGAGGCGGCCGGGCTGTGCCTGGTGGTGCTCGACACCAGGGCCGGGCACCGGCTGGTCGACGGCGCCTACGCCGACCGCCGGGCGGCCTGCGAGGCGGCCGCGGCCACCCTGGGCGTGGCCGCCCTCCGGGACGCCACCCTGGCCCAGGTCGAGCAGCATCGGACTGCCCTGGGCGAGCCGGGGCTGCGCCGGGCCCGCCACGTGGTCACCGAGAACGCCCGCGTCCTGGAGGCGGTGGCGCTGCTCCGGGCAGGCGAGCTCGACCGGCTGGGGCCGCTGCTGGCCGCCTCGCACGCCTCCCTGCGCGACGACTACGAGGTGTCGTCGCCCGAGCTCGACACCGCCGTCGCCGCGGCCGTCGAGGCCGGCGCGGTCGGGGCCCGCATGACCGGGGCCGGCTTCGGCGGCAGCGCCATCGCCCTGGTCCCGGCGGAGCTGGCCTCCCAGGTCGGCGACCGGGCCCGGGAGGCCTTCGCCGCCGCCGGCTTCGGCCCGCCAGAGATCACCCCCGTCGTCCCCTCGGACGGGGCCCGCCGCCTGGCCTAGCATGCCCGGGAACCGGCGGGCCGGTGGCGGCGTCCAAGACAACGACGTCCACGGGAACGCGCAACAGGGCGGTGGTGCACGGTGGGCAGGCGGGTCCTGGCATGGGTGGTGGCGGCGCTGGTCACGGCCGGGCTGGTGGCCGGTGGGGTGCTGGTCGCCCGGGACCGCGGCGAGCCGTCGCCGGCCGTCCTGCCCGCGCTCGACCTGGGTGAGGCCGGGCCGGCCGCCGCCGGCTCCAGCGACACCGGCGCCGACGACGCCGCCGGGGCCATCGAGCCGGCCCCGGCCCCGGGCGGCACCGGGACGGCCAGACCGTCCGGCGGGGCCAGCGACCGGCGCCTGCTGTGGCCGCCGGTCACCTACAAGCTGGGCGGCCCCCTGCCCTCGCTGCCCGGCCAGGCCCAGGCCTGGAAGCTCGGCGACAACGTCGACGCCGGCCGGGTGGCCACCCTGGCCGCCGCCCTCGGGCTGGCCGGGACGCCCAAGCAGGAGCCCAACGGCTGGAGCCTCCAGGACGGCCGCCGGGCCCTGGTGGTGCACCGGCTGGCCGGGGTGCCGTGGTCCTACGGCTCCGGCATCTTCGGCACCTGCGTGGGCCGGGCGGGCGGGCCCTACCGGCCCGGCCCCGGCATCCAGTGCCTCGACCCCGACGCCCCCGTCTCCAACCGGCCCGGGCCGGTCGCCCCGACCCGGCCGTTCCGGCCGCCGGACCTGCCCAGCCGGGCCGAGGCCGAGCGGGTGGCCCGCGACCTGGCGGCCAGGGCCGGGCTCGACCTGGACGGCGCCCAGGTGAAGGTCAGCGACAGCCTGGCCACCCGGACCGTGACCATCGCCCCGGCGGTGGGCGGCATGCCGACCTCGGGGTTCGCCTGGACGGTGAGCGTCGGGCCCAAGGGCGTGGTCCAGCACGCCTCCGGCTACCTGGCCACCCCCGAGCCGGCCGGCACCTACCCGCTGGTCGGCGTCGAGCAGGGCTTCGAGCGGCTCAAGAGGTCCGGCCCGCTCGGCGGCGTCGCCCGCCCGGGGTCGCCGGCCGTCGAGCTCGACCCGTGCCCGGGCGGCGGCAAGGTCCCGTGCACGGACCGGCTGAAGGCGCGGGTCGCCACCGTCACCGGGGCCCGCCTCGGCCTCCAGCTGGCCCCGGTCGTCACCGAGGGCGACGGCCGGCCGGGCGTGGCCTACCTGCTCCCGGCCTACCTGTTCGACCTGGAGGGCGGCTGGACCGACGTGCGCGCGATCATCGCCGTCCCCGACCGGTACCTGACCCGGCCCTGACCCCCTAGAACACCGGTCAAGTATCCGGGGTTGAGGTGGTTGCGTGGCCGCCGTTGGCGGCGCGCAACGGTCCCTGGCTGCACGCATGGCCTGGCGCTGCATGCGGCGCCGGATACATGCCCGCTGTTCTAGCGGTGGATCAGGACCGGGGTGCCCATGGGCACCTGCGGGTAGAGGGCCTCGACGTCCGACAGCAGCATGCGGATGCAGCCGTGGGAGGCGTAGCTGCCGATCGAGTAGCTGGCGTAGGTGCCGTGGATCAGGATCCCGGAGGCGTTCAGGGACATGGCCCTGGTGCCGAGCGGGTTGCCCGGGCCGGGCGGGATCGAGGCCGGCATGTCGGCCCCCCAGCCGTCCTTGGCCGGGTTGGTCCAGGTCGGGTTGACCCGCTTGTAGACGACCTCCCAGGTCCCCTGCGGGGTCGGGAAGCTCGGCTGGCCGGTCGCCACCGGGTAGACCTTGCGCACCTTGAGGCCGTCGTAGAAGGTCAGCCGGTTGGTCGACAGGTTGATCTCGATCGTCTTGCCCAGCTTGTCGTTGGTCACCTTGGGGTCCACCGGCCTGGTGACCAGCTTGACCTTGCGGGCGTTGCCGCGCAGGGCCTTGGCCAGGGCCCGGGTGCTGGCCTCGACGTCGAGGACGCGGCCGTCCTTGGCCTTCTGCTTGACGACCTTGCCGTCGACCAGCTTGATGGAGGCGTTGGTGGGGGCCACGGCCAGCTTGGGGGCCAGGGCCTTCACGAACCGGGTCACCTTGGTGTCGTCGGTGGCCAGGGCCACGTCCACGCTGTGGCCGACCGGCTTGTTGGTCAGCCGGTGCCAGAAGTCCTTGAACCACGACAGCTCCGGCCCGGCAACGGCCGCGTCGACCGCCTGCTCGACCCCGGCGCCGTGCCCGAGCCCGGCCGGGGTGACCGGCCAGCGCTTGCCGCCGCCGACCACGAACACGCCCCGGCGCAGCTTGGGCTCGGTGGTCGCCTTGACCGCGGCCACGGCCTCGTCGCGGGTCATGCCGCCGACGTCGACCCCGGCCACGGTCACGCCGGCCAGGATGCGGCCCGAGGAGGCGCTCACGCGGGCGGTGGCGGCAACGCTCATGGTGGCCAGCAGCACCACGGCCAGGCCGACGATCACGGCGATGCGCTGCCAGCCGGACAGCCCGGCGGGGCGCTTCCAGCTCGGCCGTCGAATCCCCGGTACCTTCATGTAGTAATCCTCCCCCGAGTGGCACACTCGGACACATCCCTCGGCTCGCCATCCCCCAACCTGAAGCGTGCCGACCACCGAGCGCGGTTCTTTCCTACCGGAAGGGGTCGACTCGGGCAAGGGTGATCGGGGATCGTTGAGGCTTCGAGGACGGATCGTTATCGAGCGCTCAGCTGGGCGGCTCGGCCCCGACCCGGCGGGTCAGGCGGTCGAGCAGCTCGCCGTGGATGCGGCGCAGCCCCCGGGGGGCGAAGGTGCGCTCGAAGAAGCCGCCGATACCGCCGTGGCCCTCCCAGATGGTCGACAGCCGGAGGTCGGTGGCGGTGCCGCTGGCCGTCGGGCTCAGGATCCAGGTGGTGATCAGCGACGACTCGCGGTCCCGCTCGACCAGGGTCACGCCCGGGGTCGGCTCGGCCACCTCCAGGACGTAGCGCCGCTCCCGGCGGCCCGCCCGCAGCCGGAACGACACCACCGTGCCGGCGCCCTCCCCGCCCTCCTCGACCCGGTAGTCGAGGTAGCTGGCGGGCAGGATCCGCTCCCGGCCCCGGTAGTCGGCCAGGGCGGCGTGGACCCGCGCCGGGGGCGCCGGGATGGTCCGTTCCAGGTCGACCTTGATCTGCCTGCCCATCGGGCGCTTCCCTCCGCTCGGTCGCCGGGTGCCGGAGAATTGCACCATGACCGAGCCGACCCTCGCCCCGGCGGCCGCCCTGCGGCGGATCGCCTTCCTGCTCGAGCGGGGCCGGGAGCCGACCTACAAGGTGCGCGCCTTCCGCCGGGCCGCGGCCGCCGTCGACGCCACCGACCCGGGCGAGCTGGCCCGGCTGGCCGCCGCCCCCGGGCCCGGCCTGCGCGACCTGCCCGGGATCGGGGAGGTCACCGAGCGGGTGATCCGCGAGGCCCTGGCCGGCGAGGTCCCGGTGTACCTGCGGCGCCTGGAGGCGATCGAGGGCACGCCGGTGGCCGAGGGCGCGGCCGCCCTGCGGGCCGCGCTGCGGGGCGACTGCCACGCCCACTCGACCTGGAGTGACGGCGGCAGCCCGATCGAGGAGATGGCCACCGCGGCCCGCGACCTGGGCCACGAGTACCTGGCCCTGACCGACCACTCGCCCCGCCTCACGATCGCCAACGGCCTCAGCCCGGAGCGCCTGCTGGCCCAGCTGGACGAGGTCGCCGAGCTGAACGAGGTACTGGCCCCGTTCCGGATCCTCACCGGGATCGAGGTCGACATCCTTGAGGACGGCGCCCTCGACCAGACCGACGAGCTGCTGGGCCGGCTCGACGTGGTCGTGGCCAGCGTCCACTCCAAGCTGCGCATGCCGGCCCGGGAGATGACCAGGCGCATGGTCGCGGCCGTGGCCAACCCCCACACCGACATCCTCGGCCACTGCACCGGCCGCATCGTGGTCGGCCGGGGCCGGCCCGAGAGCGAGTTCGACCCGGCGGCGGTGTTCGCCGCCTGCGCCGCCAACGGCGTCGCCGTCGAGGTCAACTCCCGGCCCGAGCGCCAGGACCCGCCCAAGCGCCTGCTCCGCCTGGCCGTGGAGGCCGGCTGCCGATTCTCGATCGACACCGACGCCCACGCCCCCGGCCAGCTCGACTGGCAGCTCGGCGGCTGCGAGCGCGCCTTCGCCTGCGGCGTCACCCCCGAGATGGTGGTCAACGGGCTCGACGCCGACGCCCTCCTGGCCTGGGCCGCCCGCGACCGCGGCTAGATCCGGCGGATCAGCGCCTCCTCGCGCACGGTGACCGGGGTGGGCGCCCGGAACGGGGTCAGGGTGGCGGCCAGGGGGGTGAACCAGTGCCCGGCGTCGCAGCCGGTCTTGGCGTGCTCGACCGGGCCGCCGGTCGACGGCCAGGTCCAGCGCTCGTACACCCAGGCCGGGGCCGGGCAGGTGGGGTCGGGGCAGGCGACGATGTCCACGGTGGGCTCCTCTGTGAGGCGGTAGCTGGCGACGACGCTAGCCAGCCACCGTTTGCCCACCGTGTGCGGACCGTTTCCGCGGGCTAGCCGAAGCGGAATCGGGTGACGTCGGTGGGGAAGGCGCTCCAGGCTCTGGCCCGTTCCGGGCGCAGGGCCCACAGGCCGGCGGCATAGGCCGCCTCGGGCGGGCCGTAGCCGTACTTGGCCTTGGAGGCCGCCATCAGGCGGCGGGTCTGCTCGGCCGGCGGGACCACCCGCTCCATCGAGCCCTCCAGGATGACCGCGGCCATGGTGTCCTCGAGGTGGACCACCACCCGCCGGTCGTGCTCCAGGTTGCGCTGGTGGAGCGTCCCGGGGCTGCCGCCGTACCACCAGGCGTCGTCCAGCCAGATGCCGTCGACCGGGACGACGTGGGCCCGCCCGTCGCGGCGCGTGGTGACCAGCCAGTAGCGGGGCGCCTGCTCCAGCTTCTCCCGCACCGCCGCCCAGGCCATGGTCGTGGTCGCCGTGCCGTACCCATCGGGCAGCTCGATCCGCTCGGCGGTCGGGTCCATCGGCACCTCCTGCGCGCTGGCCTTGGGAACCGTAGCCTCGGGATCCTAGCCCGGGACCGCGACGGATCGGAGGGCGGCCGGTGGACGAGGGGCTGGCCGGCTGGTGCCGGCGCTGGCTGGGGGCCGAGCCGGTGGCGGTGCTGTTCCGGGCCGGGTACCTGTCGGAGGTGACCGGGCTGCGCCTGGCCGACGGGCGCGAGGTGGTGGTCAAGGCCCGGCCCCCGGCGCCCCGGCTGCGCGGCTGCCTGGCCACCCAGGCCGCCCTGGCCGGCGCCGGCTTCCCCTGCCCGCGGCCCCTGGCCGGCCCGGCGCCGATGGGCCGGCTGGCCGCGACCGCCGAGGAGCTGGTGCCAGGCGGGGACCTGCTGGCTCCCGGGCCGGACGCCGCCGGGCGGTTCGCCGCCCTGCTGGCCGAGCTGGTCCGGCTCGCCCCCGGCCCCGAGGCCGTGCCGACCCTGGCGCCGTCCCCGCCCTGGGCGGCCTGGGACCACGACCGTCCCGGGCTGTGGCCCCTCCCGGACGACCACGACGGCGACCTCGACGACCACCCCGGCCCGGCCTGGCTGGACCGGGTCGCGGCCGCCGTCCGGGCCCGCCTGGCCGCCCTCCGCCTGCCGCCCCCGGTGGTCGGCCACGCCGACTGGGAGTCCCAGAACATCCGCTGGCGGGGCGGCCGCCCGCTGGCCGTCCACGACTGGGACAGCGCCGTGGCCCAGCCCGAGGCGGTGGTGGCCGGCCTGGCCGCCGCCGTCTGGCCGGCGGCCGGCGCCCCCGGCGAGGCCGCCACGGTGGAGCAGACCGAGCGGTTCCTGGCCGCCTACGAGCGGGCCAGGGGCCGCCCCTGGACCCCCGCCGAGCGCCAGGCCTGCTGGGCCGCCGGCCTCTGGGTCCGGGCCTTCAACGCCAAGAAGCAGCGCCTGGCCGGCGGCGGTCCCCACCTGGACCGCCTCGCCCCCGAGGTCCCCGAGCGCGCCGCAAGGGCCGGCCTGGGGGTGGCGGCGGGCGCGTAGCCTGGCCGTGGAGCTCCGGGTGGCTGGGAGGTTGGTGCTGGTGGGCGTGATCGTGTCGGTGAACGTCGGGACCCCGAGGGAGATCAGCTGGCGGGGGCAGACGGTGCGGACCGCCATCTGGAAGGACCCGGTGCCAGGGCGGGTCGGGGTCAGGGGGACCAGCGTCGACGGCGACGAGCAGGGCAACCCGGAGGCGCACGGCGGCTACGACAAGGCGCTGTACGCCTACGCCGCCGAGGACTACCAGTGGTGGGGCGGGGAGCTGGGCCGCGAGCTCGGTCCCGGGACCTTCGGGGAGAACCTGACCCTCCGGGGCATCGACGTCAGCGGGGCCGTTGTCGGCGAGCGCTGGCGGGCCGGGGGGACGCTGCTGGAGGTGTCCTCGCCCCGCACCCCCTGCTACAAGCTCGGCTACCGCATGGGCGACCAGGGGTTCGTGCGGCGGTTCGCGGGCGCCGGCCGGCCAGGGGCCTACCTGCGCATCCTGGCCGAGGGCGAGATCGCCGCCGGCGACCCGGTCGAGGTCGTCCACCGCCCGGCCCACGGCCTCACCGTGGCCGAGGTGTCGCGCATCTACCACCACGACCACGCCGCCGCCGACCGGCTGCTGGGGGTGCCGGAGCTGGCCGGCACCTGGAAGGACTGGGCCGAGAAGTTCGCCACCAGCGCCGGCCGTTCCTGACCTTCACCACCGCGGGAGGGGCGATGTTCCAGGAGCTGTTCCCGATCCTGGCCACCGGCGACCTGCCACGGGCGCTCGGCTTCTACCGGGACCTGCTCGGCTTCGAGGTCACCTACCGGTTCCCGCCCGACGGGGAGCCGGCCTATGTGGCCCTGGACCTGGGCCGGTCCCACCTCGGCATCGGCGCCGACCCGTCCGCGACCGAGCCGGTCGGGGACGGGGACCGCTTCACGCTCTGGGTGTACGCCGACGACTGCGACGCCGCCGTCGAGCACCTGCGCGGGCACGGGGTCCGGGTGCTGGCCGAGCCGGCCGATCAGCCCTGGGGCGAGCGCATGGCCGAGGTCGCCGACCCGGACGGCAACCGGGTGATCGTCGCCTCCAGAGGCTGAGGCGTCAACGGCGGCGGCCGACCCCCAGCACCAGCCGGGGCGCCCAGGGGAGGGCCTCTGGGGGGAGGGCGGCCACGGCCGCGATGGCCTGGCGGCGGACGGTGGCCGGGTCGTCGACCAGGCCGGCGACCCCGACGGTGGCCAGGCGGTAGTCGACGAAGGCGGCCGCCCCCGGCCAGGGGAGGTCGACCTCGACCTCGGCCACCTCCGGGCGCAGGCCGGCGCCCTCGAGCAGGCCCCGGACGGCGGCGGGCGACCCGACCCGCTCGCCGAGCTCGTCGGCGAGGATGCCGGCGGCGGTGCGGTCGCTGCCGGCGTGCCTGGCCACCACCTCCATGACCGCCTGCTTGGGGCGGTAGGGGGCCTCGGGCCGGGACCAGGTGAGCAGCCCGACCAGCGGGGCGACCCGGGCCATCTCGGCCACCGCCGCCCCCGGGTCGGGGAAGTGGTTGATGCCGAACGCGCAGCCGGCGGCCGCGAAGGCGCCGTCCCGGAACGGCAGCCGCTCGGCGTCGCCCTGGAGGCGGGCCGGGAGCGGGTTGTGGCGCAGCTGGGCGGCCGACAGGTCGAGGGCGACCGCGGCCGGCAGCAGCCGCCCCAGCGCCCCCGACCCGGCGGCCACGTCCAGCACCGGGCTGCCCGCCTCGCCAAGGGCCCTGGCCAGGGGCCGGGCCAGGTAGCCGTAGACGAGCCGGTCGGCGCTGCGCGCGAACCCGTCCGCGGAGGCGTCGTACGCCTCGGCGAACAGCCGCTTGGCCCGGCCGGCGTCGCTCACGGCGACCACACCTCGAGGGCGTCCCTGGCCCGGTCGGCCCACCAGGCCAGGTCGGCGGCCTCGCGGGCCCGGACGGCCGGGTCGGGGTGGCCGCTGGCGTGCAGGGCCTTGTCCCAGCCGAGCTGGACCAGGCCGCCCAGCAGGGCCAGGCGCAGGGCGTCCTCGTCGTGGCGCCCGCCCTCGGCGGCCCGGAAGTCGTCAAGCACCTGCTCGCGGGTGGCGTCGATGCGGCTCCAGTTGATGGCCAGGTACCAGGCGACCTCGACCGCCGCCGGCGCCCAGCCGGTCTGGGTGCCCCAGTCGAGCATCACCACCCGGTCCTCGGTGAAGCCGAGGTTGCCGAGCTTGAGGTCGCCCTGGACGAGGGTCGACGGGAAGGCCGACAGGGCGGCCGCGAACGGCTCCGGCCGCTCGGCCACGGCCAGCACCGGCCCGGCGACGTCGGCCGGGGCGATCTCGGCGAACCGCTCCCAGCCACGGCCGATCAGCCCGGGGACCTCGTCGGCCCCGCCGGCCTCGCGGCGGGCCGTGGCCGGGGAGAGGAACCCGTAGCGGTCGGCCAGCGGGCACAGCCGCAGCGGCGGGCCGTCGGCAAAGGCGGCGTGCAGGGCGGCGGCCGCCTCCAGGACCCGGCGGCTGTCGGCCCGGCTGATCCGGGCGTGGCCGGGGACCAGGGCGGCCGAGACGTCGCGCATGATCACCACCCAGCCGCCGGTGACCTGCTCGGCCCCGAGGACGGCGTGGTCGATCACCTCGGGCACCCGGCCCAGCACCCCCGAGGACCACAGCTCGGCCGCCCGGCCGTGGTCGTGGCTGGCCCGCATGATCCAGTCGCCGCCGTCACGGACGTGCTTGACCACCAGCACTTCGCCCCCGGCCAGGGTCACCCGCTCCAGCAGGCTCCCGGAACGGCCGTCGGCCACGGCCAGCGGCTGTCTGCTGACCACGCCGGCCAGCAGCGAGCTCACATCAGCCGCCCTCCTGCTTGGGCTTGGGCATGTACCACTCGCGGAACTCGGCGCAGCGCCCGTCGGCGTCGAACCGGAGCAGGAACAGGTTGTCGTACTCGTCGCGGACGGTGCCGTTGGTGTTGAGGTAGCGGCTGTAGCCCCTGGCCACCGCCTGGTCGCCGGCGACCAGCACCGGGCGGTAGGCGCCCTCGTAGGTCCCGGGCTCGTCGCGGTCCCTCAGCCAGTCGGCCACGATCGCCTCCCGCCCCCGGAGCGGCTCGGTGAACGGGTCGTACCAGTAGACGGCGTCGGCGCTGAACAGCGCCCCGATCTGCTCGGGGTCGTAGGTGCCCCAGGCCTGGCTGTAGCCGTCCAGCCAGGCCGCGACCGCCTGCTCCTCCACGGCGTCCTCCTCGATCAGCTGGCTCGCCGGCCGAGCCTACACTGGCCCGATGACGAACCAGCCCGCCCCCAACCGCCTGATCGACCAGACCAGCCCCTACCTGCTGCAGCACGCCCACAACCCGGTCGACTGGTACCCGTGGGGCCCCGAGGCCCTTGAGCGGGCCCGGGCCGAGGACAAGCCGATCCTGCTCTCGATCGGCTACGCCGCCTGCCACTGGTGCCACGTGATGGCCCATGAGTCGTTCGAGGACGCCGAGACGGCCGCCCAGATGAACCGGGACTTCGTCTGCGTCAAGGTCGACCGCGAGGAGCGGCCCGACCTTGACGGCATCTACATGGACGCCGTCCAGGCCATGACCGGGCACGGCGGCTGGCCGATGACGGTGTTCCTGACCCCGGAGGGCGGCCCCTTCTACGCCGGCACCTACTACCCCAAGGTCGACCGGCCGGGCATGCCCAGCTTCCGCCGGGTGCTGGCCGCGGTGGCCGACGCCTGGGCCAGGCGGCGCGACGACGCCCGGCGCCAGGGCGACCAGGTCGTGCAGGTGCTGGCCGCCCAGTCCGGGGCCCTGGGCGGCGAGGGCGACGGCCAGCTGGCCGACGAGACGCTGCGCCAGGCGTTCGAGGGGCTCCAGGGCGCGTTCGACGGCACCTGGGGTGGGTTCGGGGCCGCGCCCAAGTTCCCCCAGCCGATGACGCTGGAGTTCCTGCTCCGCTGCCACCGGCGCGGCTTCTCGGGGGCGCTGGGCATGGTCCGGCTGACCCTGGACCGGATGGCCGCCGGCGGCATCTTCGACCAGCTCGGCGGCGGCTTCCACCGCTACTCGACCGACGGGCGCTGGCTGGTCCCGCACTTCGAGAAGATGCTCTACGACAACGCCCAGCTGGTCCGCCTCTACACCCACGCCTGGCAGGCCACCGGCGAGGACCGCGATCGGGTGGTGGCCGGCCGCACCGCCGACTACCTGCTGCGGGAGCTGCGCCACGGCGACGGCGGGTTCTTCTCCTCCCAGGACGCCGACTCCGAGGGGGTCGAGGGCCGCTTCTTCGTCTGGTCGTGGGAGGAGCTGGTCGCGATCGCCGGCGAGCCGGTGGCCCGCCACCTCGGCGCCGGCCCCGAGGGCAACTGGGAAGGGACCAACGTCCTCTGGACCCCGCGCCCGGCCGGCGACGCCGAGCTGGAGGCGGCGGTGGCGGCCGCGCTGCCGCGGCTGCTCGAGGCCCGCGAGGCCCGGGTCCACCCGGCCACCGACGACAAGGTGCTGGCCGCCTGGAACGGCCTGGCCATCTCGGCCCTGGCCGAGGCCGGCCGCAGCTTCGGCGAGCCCCGCTACACCGAGGCCGCCCTGGCCGCGGCCGGCTTCGTGCTGGAGGCGCTGCGCGGCGACGGCGGGCGGCTGCTGCGCTCCTGGCGCGACGGCCGCGCCGGCGGGCCGGGCTACCTGGACGACTACGCCTGCATGGCCGAGGCCTGCCTGACCCTGTACGAGACCACCTTCGACCTGCGCTGGCTGCGCGAGGCCCGGCGGCTCGCCGGGGCCATGGTCGAGCTGTTCGCCGACCCCGGCGGCGACGGCTTCTACCAGACCGGCCGCGACGCCGAGGAGCTGGTGGTGCGGCCACGGGAGCTGTTCGACAACGCGGTCCCGGCCGGCTCGTCGGTGGCCGCCGAGGTGCTCCAGCGCCTCGGGCGCCTGACCGGCGACCCGGAGCTGGAGGAGGCCGGGCGCAACGCCCTGCGGCCGGTGCTCGGGGTGCTGGGCCGGGCCCCGACCGGGTTCGGGCACGCCCTCGGGGCGGCCGACTTCGCCCTGGCCAGGGTCAGGGAGGTCGCCATCGTCGGGCGGCCCGGGGCCACCGACACCGAGGCCCTGCTGGCCCAGGTGTGGGGCACCTACCAGCCCAACCGGGTGGTGGCGGCGGCCGCCCCGGACGACGCGGCCGCCCAGGGCGAGGTCCCGCTGCTGGCCGACCGGCCGGCCCTCGAGGGCCGGGCCACCGCCTATGTCTGCGAGCATTTCGTCTGCCAGCGGCCGGTCACCGAGCCGGCCGAGCTGGCCGCCCAGCTCGCCTGAGCCGCCAACCGGGCGTTTGGCCGCGGCCTGGCCAGGCAATCCAGCAACCGCAGGCCCGTCGAGCCGTGTCCCCCGCCGAATGGGCCGCGGGAGGTGGCGTTGTCCGTGCCGATCGACCGGAGGTCAGTGACCCGGGAGCTGCGGCTCCTCCTCCAAGGCGTGGACGGGCTGACCGGGGAGGGCCTGGGCCCGGCCCTCCAGCGGGTGGCCGAGGCGGCGACCATGGTCCTGCGGGCCCAGGGGGCCGGGGTCATGCTGGCCGACGAGCACGAGGTGCTGCGCTGCGCCGCCGCCAGCGGCCCGCCCGGCCGCGGGCTGGCCACCGCCCAGGAGCGGCTGGGCGCCGGGCCGGCGCTCGACTCCTACGTCAACGAGCTGCCGGTCGCCTCCCGCGACCTGACCACCGACGGGCGCTGGCCCGACCTGCGCCACCTGATCGACCGGGCCGCCGTCCGGGCGGTGCTGTCGGCCCCCCTGACCCTCCCCGGGGGCCGGCCGATCGGCGCCCTGGCGCTGCACAGCTCGCGGGAGCGGGAGTGGGATGTCGGCGAGATCGCCGCCACCATGGCCTACGCCGGGGTGGTGGCCAGCCTCATCTCCATGGCCCTCGAGGCCCGGCTGCGCGGGGTCCTGCTGGACAGGCTGCTCGACGCCCTCCGCACCACCAGCGACCGCCCCGACATCGAGGACGGCTGAGCCGGACGGCCTGAGGGGGGCCGGGTCAGGGGACGGCGCGGACCTCGACCTTGCCGTCCGTCACCCGGGTCTCGAAGACCGGCTGGGAGCTGGCCGCCGGGCCGCGGACCACCTTGCCGTCGGCCAGCCGGAAGGTGCTGCCGTGCCAGGGGCAGATCACGTTGCCGTCGGCGAAGCGGCCCTCGGCCAGGGGGCCGCACTCGTGGGTGCAGCTGGCCCAGAGGGCATGCAAGCCGGTGCCGTCCCGGTACAGGAGCACCTCGGTGTCGCCGGCCCGCACCACCCGCGGCGCCCCCTCGCCCAGGTCGGCCGCGTCCAGCACGGGCGTCCACGACGACGGCCCACCGGCGAAGCGCTTCTTCTCGACCCCGACCGCCTGGACATAGGACAGGTGGCCGCCCAGGTAGCCGCCGACGCTGATCGCCGTCGCCCCGGCCAGCCCGAGCCCGACCCCGGCCTTGCGCCGGCCTAGCAGCCTGGCCACCAGCGACGACGAGTAGCAGAGCAGGGCCAGGGTGTTGCAGCTGGCGTGGACCAGCCCGACCCGGCGGGCATCGGGCTCGGCGTCGGCCCAGTCCGACAGGCCGGCGGCGGCTGTCGGCACGGCGGCGACGATCCCGGCCCCGACCAGGGTGTCGGCCGCCCACCGGGCCCGCCTGGTGGCGATCAGGTCGAACAGCAGGGCCCCGGTCCAGAACCCGATCGGCAGCGGCACCATCAGCGGGTGGAACCGGTGGCCGAGCCAGGTGCCGCTGAGCGCGTTCTTGACCACCCGGGGCCGCGTGGCCGGGCCCACCACCTTGACCAGCTTCTCGGCCGG
>CALGFH010000253.1 GCA_937881255.1 uncultured Actinomycetes bacterium | reverse complement strand
GTTTGGTGGGTGCCGGAGGAGGGGCTCGAACCCTCATGCCCGTTGGGCCCAACGCTTTTAAGGCGCGGCTGTCTGCCGATTCCAGCACTCCGGCGCTGACCTGCCAGGCTACGGGATGCGGTCCGCTCGCGCGAGGCGGGACTTCGGGTAGCGTTGGGGCATGCGTTCGCTGTTGACGTTGCTGAGCGGGATGCCGCTGGGGGCCGACGCCGACCCGGGGGGGATCTCCGGGTGGGCGATCCGGATCATGGAGACCCTGGGGGCGCCGGGGGCCGGGCTGGCGGTGGCGCTGGAGAACCTGTTCCCGCCGATCCCCAGTGAGGTGATCCTGCCCCTGGCCGGGTTCACGGCCAGCCAGGGGGACATGAGCCTGGCCGCGGCGATCGCCTGGACCACGTTCGGGTCGGTGGCCGGGGCGGTGGTGCTGTACTGGATCGGGGCCCTGATCGGCCGGGAGCGCACCCGGGCCATCGCGGCCCGGCTGCCGCTGATCAAGGTCTCGGACATCGACCGGACCGAGGCGTGGTTCCAGCGGCACGGCCGCAAGACGGTGTTCTTCGGCCGGATGATCCCGCTGTTCCGCAGCTTCGTCTCGATCCCGGCCGGGATCGAGCGGATGCCGATGGCGACCTTCCTGCTGTTCACCACCCTGGGCAGCCTGATCTGGAACAGCGTGTTCGTGGTCGCCGGCTACGTCCTGGGCGAGAACCGGCAGGTCATCGAGGACTACGCCGGGACCTACCAGAACGCCGTGCTCGCCGCCGGCTTCCTCGGCGTGGCGGCCTTCGTGGTCGTCCGGGTGCTGGCCGCCCGCCGCAGCCGCCAACGGGTCTAGCGGCCACCGTGGCGGCGCGGTTCCCCATCTGGTGCGCCCGGCTGCGGATGCCGCTGCTCTGGGCCGCCCTGGCGCTCCTGGTCGGCGGCGCCCTGCTGGGCGGGCCGGCCTGGATGGGGCCGGCCGGGCTGGTGCTGCTGGTCGCCGGGCTGGCCCTCTACTTCCGGGTCGGGACCGTGCGCCGGCCCCCGGTCGAGGTGGCGGCGCCGGTGGCCGGGCGCTGGCAGGCCATCAACAGCCCGGCCGACAAGGTGCCGAGCCACGGCCTCCACGCCTACGGGCAGACCTACGCCATTGACCGGGAACTCGGGCAACTCCACCGAGCCGCACCTCCACTTCCAGCTGATGGACCACCGCAGCATCCTGCTCGGGGCCGGCCTGCCGTTCCGGCTGGCCGGCTTCGAGGTCGACGGCACCGTCCAGGCCGGGGTGCCGGCCAACGGCCGCCCGTTCACCACCGGCGGGCCAGCCGACACGGACGGGGACCGCCGCTAGGCGACCGGCCGGGCTAGCGGCTCCAGTGGGTGTCGCCCAGGAGGTAGGCGGTGGCCAGGCTCTCGGGGTCCTGCTCGGCCGGGGGGCCGTCGCCGGAGCGCTCGACCGCGACCGAGATCGTCCTGGCCGCGTACAGGGGCAGCTCGGACGGGCCCTCCGGGCCCTCCAGCTTGGCCAGGTCCCCGCCGAAGGCGACGATGGTGTAGCTGACCTTGGGCTCGACCCCGGCCCGGCGGAACATCCGCAGCAGGTCGTGGTCCTCGTTCTCGAACCGGAGGATCCGCACGACGCTGCCGGTGGGGGCGGCGGTCAGGGGGACCCCGGGCTCGCGCGGGTAGTCGCCGATCGGGTGGCCGTGGGGGCAGGTCCGGGCCTCGCCGATCATCTCGAGCATGCGGGCCTCCAGGGCCGGGGTGACGCCCATCTCGAAGGCCTCGGCCTCCTCGTGGACCTCGTCCCAGGCCACGCCCATGATCTTGACCAGGAACGCCTCGACCAGCCGGTGGCGGCTGACCACGTGCTTGGCCACCTCCAGGCCCTTGGCGGTGAGCACGATCCGCTTGCCGGGGCCGCGGCCGACCAGCCCCTCGCCCTCGAGGCGGCGGACCATGCCGGTGACGCTGGGCGGCGACACCTGCATCGCCCTGGCCAGGTTGGTCGGCGTCCGCTCGATGCCGGCCTCGCCGAGCCAGTAGAGGGACTCCAGGTACTCCTGGATCGCCGGGGTGAGGGTGGTGCTGTCGGTCATGGGCCCCATGGTACGTGGCGCCGTCGCTTCGGTCAGCCGGAACCTTGGCCGGTCACCACCACCCGGCCGTCCATGCCGGCGTGCAGGTCGCAGGTGTAGCGGTACTCGCCGGCCTGCTCGAAGCGGTGGCTGAAGGTGCCTCTGGCCTGGTTGTCCGAGGCGAACCCGTCCCCCTTGACGTTGTGGGGGACCGACCCGTCGACGAAGCGCCAGGTGACCTCCGTGCCCGGCGGCACCTCGATCGCCGGGGGCAGGAACTTGAGGTCCTTGGCCTCGACGGTGGTGACGCCACGCACCGGCGCGGTGTCGGCGGGGGACGCGGCCGACCTGGCCTGGCAGGCGGCCGATGTGAACGTGAGCACAAGCAGGAGCGGGATCAGGAGGCGGCGAGGGCGGGGTGACACGGAGGCTCCTTGACGGGACGGTCAGTAGCGGGCGCCGAGCGAGGCCACGGCCACCAGCACGCCGACCAGGATCAGGACGGCGGTCAGGGCCAGCTCGACGATGGCGATGATGCGGGCCGCCCTGGCCTGCTCCAGGCCGGTGAGGCGGCCGTTGGACTCCTCGATGCGCTTCTGGGCGCTGTTGGCCAGGACCAGGGCCACGATGGCGCCGACGGGGGCGCAGATGAAGAACCCGACCACGGCGATGACCAGCGCCGCCGTGGCCGAGCTGTCGGTCTGCGGCCCCGCCGGGTAGCCGTACCCGTAGCCGGGCGGGGGCGGCCCGTACCCCGGCTGGCCGTACCCGGGCTGCCCGTAGCCCGGCTGGTTGTAGGCCGGCGGGCCGCCGGCGGCCGGACCGTAGCCTGGCTGGCCGTACCCCGGCTGGCCCGGCTCGGGTGCGGGCGGCGGCGGGGCCTGCGGCCAGGTCTGGCCGGGAGGGGGCGGCGAACCGAGCGGCCGGGGCGGCTCGGGGGCCGCGGGCGGGTCGGGGACCGGGACCGTCGGCGCCGGGCCGGGCGGCGGGGGCGGAGGCGGGGGCGGGGTGCTGAGGGGCTCGGTCGGGCGCTCGCCGGGTCGGTCGTCCGGGGTGGCGCCGGTGGGGGGGCCGGGCTGGTCGTCGGGCATCTACGACTCCTCGTGTGCGTGCTCGTGCGCCGCGCCGGCGCGCCACCGGCCGAGCGCCGCGGTACACCATACGACGGTCCCGCCGCCAGGGTGTGCCGTCAACTGTGGTCGGTGGCGTCGAGGGCGGCGGCCCAGCCGGCGGCGGGGTCGGCCGCGGCCAGGCGGAGGATCCAGCCGGTGCCGGGCATGCCGTCGTCCCAGACCCACCAGGTGAGCCGCTCGACGGCGGCGCCCAGGTCGCCGGGGTCGGGCGGCCAGTCCAGGCCGGCCAGGGCGGCCGCGGCCCACCAGGCGTCGAACCGCCCGAGGGCGGCGCCGCGGCGGACGCCGTGGGCCCCGCCGCTGGCCGCGGCCCAGGCCATCCGGGCCATGGCCGAGGCCGGGGTGACCCGGCCCAGCCGGTGCTCGGGGTGGCCGAGGGCGGCCACCGCCTCGGCCGGGCCGCCGGAGACCACCAGGGCCCGCGCCTGGCCGCCCGACTCCGAGGTCCAGACCTCGACCAGGTCGGTCAGGGCCCTGGTGACGTCGGGCCGGTCCAGGGCCTGGCCCGGGTCGGCCCGGCCGGCCACCATGGCCACCGCCTCGGCACCCGGGTCGGGGACCTCGCGCTCGTCGGGCCGGTAGGTGGCCAGCGCGTAGGCCGGCTCCCAGGGGGCCAGGACCAGCGGCAGCTCCAGCACCTCGGCGTGGGCCCCGGGAGCGCCGCGCAGGTCCTCGCCGCGCAGGACCCGCTCCTGGGCGACGGCGCCGGCCACCGCCGGCACGGCCAGGTGCGGGGCCAGCTCGGCGAACGCGTGGGTGGTGGCCGCCACCTCGGTCAGCGGCCCGAGGGCGAACCGGGCCGCCCCCGGCCGGAGCACGCTGGCCGCCTCGGCGGCCGGCCCGTCCAGGGCCATCCGGTACTCGACGTAGGTGGTCACCGGCCACAGCGGGCGCCCCCGCTCCACCGCCTCCTCCAGCCGGTGCCGCAGGTCGACCAGCCCGGCCCAGTCGCGGCTGGCGCACAGCCCGTCGACGGCCCGCAGCAGCTCGGCCGGGTCCCCGAGCTCCACCAGCTCGGCCAGCCGCTCCCCGGGCAGTCGATCCTCCACGCAGCCTCCTCCGCCGACGCCAAGGCGCCATCTTGCCACCGGCCCGGAAATGACGTTGTGATCCATCAATAACAACGTTATTCTGGCGGCATGGAGCCACACCACAAGGAACCAGGCGACCCAGCCCAGGACGACCCGGTCCCCGGCGACCCGGCCCCGGGCCCGACCCCCTACGAGCGGGCCCAACGCAAGGGCCAGGAGGCGTTGCGGCGGGCGCTGCTCGACGCGGCCAGTGGGCTGCTGCTGGAGGAGGGGCCGGGGGCGTTGACCATGCGGCGGGTGGCCGGGGCCGTCGGGTGCTCGACGACCGTGCTCTACACGATGTTCGGGGGCAAGGAGGGGCTGGCCGACGCGCTCTACCGGGACGGGTTCGAACGGCTGCGGCGCCGGCTGGAGGCGGTCGACGGCGACCCGGGACCGCAGGCCCGGCTGGGGGCGCTCGCCCATGCCTACCGGGACAGCGCGCTGGCCGAGCGGGGCTACTACGGGGTGATGTTCCAGCAGGCCATCCCGAGGTTCCAGCCGTCGCCGGGGTCGCTGGCCGTGGCCGGGGCCAGCCTGGAGGTGCTCACCCAGGCCGTCGGGGCGGCGATGGCGGCCGGGGTCCTGCGGCCCGGCGACCCGCGGGCGGTGGCCGAGGTGCTGTGGGCGGCGGTGCACGGCGCGGTCAGCCTGGAGCTGGCCGGGCACTTCCCCGACCCCGGGGTCGCCCTCGACCGGTTCCAGACCCTGGCCTCGGCCGCGATCCTCCCGTTCCTTCCCGAACCGCCGACCCAGAGGAGGCGCTGACCATGTCCGACGCATCCAAGCAGCTGGCCGGGATCCTGTTCGTGGTCATCCCCACGATCGAGTTCGGCGGCTGGTCGCTGCTGCGCATGATCGCCAGGCGGATCCCCGGCTACCTCGACAACCCGGTGCGCCAGAACCTGTTCCGGGCCGGCCACGCCCATGCCGGGGTGCTGGTGCTGCTGGCCCTGGTCGGGATCTTGTACGTCGACCAGACCGGCCTGTCGTCAGGGACCAGGACCCTGGTCCGGACCGGGTTCGCGCTGGCCCCGATCCTGATCTCGGCCGGGTTCTTCCTCTCGGTGCTCCCGCCCCGGGCCGAGCGCCCCAGCCGCATGATCACCCTGGTCTACCTGGGCGCCCTGCTCCTGGCGGCCGCCACCGTGACCCTGGGCGTGAGCCTGCTCTAGACGAGCTGGCCGCGGAGCACGGTGACGGCCCGGCCGCCGAGCCGGACCCGGTCGCCGTCGGTGCGGACCTGGACCAGGCCGCCGCGGGCCGACGCCTGGAAGCCGGTCAGCTCGTCCCGGCCAAGGCGCCCGGCCCAGAACGGCCCAAGGACGCAGTGGGCCGACCCGGTGACCGGGTCCTCGTCGATCCCGGCCGCGGGGGCGAAGTAGCGGGACACGAAGTCGTAGCCGCCGGGGCCGGCCGCCGGGGCGGTCACGATCACCCCGACCGACCCGGGCGTCAGCCCTCCGAGGCGCCGGGGGTCGGGGCGCAGCCCGCGCACCGCCGCCTCGTCCTCCAGCTCGACCAGGTAGTCGAAGCGGGCCCGGCCCACCCAGCGCGGCGCCCCCGCCCCCAGGGCCTCGACCAGCCCGGCCGGCGGGTCGACCGGCCCGGCCGGGGTGGCCGGGAAGTCGAGCCAGATGGCGCCGTCACCGGGGTGGGCGGCCAGCGGCCCGCTGGCGGTGCCGAACCGGATCGCCTGGCCGGCCGGCACCCGGCCCTCGGTCCAGAGGACGTGGGCCGAGGCCAGGGTGGCGTGCCCGCACAGCTCGACCTCGACCGTGGGGGTGAACCAGCGCAGCCCGTAGCCGCCGGG
The DNA here is from genome assembly GCA_937881255.1 of uncultured Actinomycetes bacterium. Classification (GTDB taxonomy): domain Bacteria; phylum Actinomycetota; class CALGFH01; order CALGFH01; family CALGFH01; genus CALGFH01. The sequence continues at coordinate 20,028 of CALGFH010000253.1, read as the reverse complement.
CTCGGGACGCAGGAAGGCCGTCTCGGACAGGTTCATCTCGGCCGCCACCCGCTGCATCCACCCAGGCCCCGGGTCGGCGTCGCCCTCCAGCAGGCAGACGGCGGCCGGGTTGCCCGCGAACGGCTCGGCGGTGAACGCGTCGACCTGGAACAGCGGCCAGCTCACGGCCGGGTGCGGATGGCCCGGAACATGGCCGTGTCCTCGGTCTCGGACGGCGGCTCGACCAGGTGGAACCAGTAGAAGCCGTGCGGGCCAAGGCCGAGGCGGTAGGGCTCGTCGTCGATCAACGGGAACGGGGTGCGCCCGAACATCTCCTCGGGCACCAGCCCGTGGAAGCGGGACAGGTCGAGCTCCACCGGCTGGGCGAAGCGCGACAGGTTGGCCACCACCAGGACCACGTCGGCCCCCAGCTGGCGGTAGAAGGCCAGCACCCGGCGGTTGTCGGGGTACAGGGGCTCGTAGTCGCCGATCCCGAACACCGGGTGCTGCTTGCGCACCTGGAGCATGCGCCGGACCCACTGGAGCAGCGAGGTCGACACCCGCTCCTGGGCCTCGACGCTGCACGCCTGGTAGCCGTAGACCGGGTCCATCAGGAACGGCAGGTACAGGGCGGCCGGGTCGGCCTTGGAGAAGCCGGCGTTGCGGTCGCCGGTCCACTGCATCGGGGTCCGCACCCCGTCGCGGTCGCCCAGGTAGATGTTGTCGCCCATGCCGATCTCGTCGCCGTAGTACATCACCGGGCTGCCGGGCAGGCTGTAGAGCAGGCTGTAGAGCAGCTCCATCTGGCGCCGGCCGTTGTCCAGCAGCGGGGCCAGGCGCCGCGAGATGCCGATGTTGCGCCGCATGCGGGGGTCCTTGGCGTACTCGGCGTACATGTAGTCGCGTTCCTCGTCGGTCACCATCTCGAGGGTCAGCTCGTCGTGGTTGCGCAGGAACAGCCCCCACTGGGCGGCGTCGGGGATCTTGGGGGTGCGGTTCATGATCTCGACGATCGGGGTGCGGTCCTCGCGGCGCAGGGCCATGAACATCCGCGGCATCACCGGGAAGTTGAAGGCCATGTGGCACTCGTCGCCGTCGCCGAAGTAGGGGACCACGTCGGGCGGCCACTGGTTGGCCTCGGCCAGCAGCACCCGGCCCGGGTACTTGTCGTCGATCTCCTTGCGGACCCGCTTCAGGAACTCGTGGGTCTCGGGCAGGTTCTCGCAGTTGGTGCCCTCGCGCTCGAACAGGTACGGCACGGCGTCGAGGCGGAAGCCGTCCAGGCCCAGGTCCAGCCAGAACCGGATGACCTCGAGCATGACGTCCTGGACCTCGGGGTTGTCGTAGTTGAGGTCCGGCTGGTGGGAGAAGAAGCGGTGCCAGTAGAAGGCCTGCGCCTCCGGGTCCCAGGTCCAGTTGGAGGTCTCGGTGTCCACGAAGATGATCCGGGCGTCCAGGTACTTCTGGTCGGTGTCGGACCACACGTACCAGTCGCGCTTGGGCGACCCCGGCTTGCGCGACTCCTGGAACCAGGGGTGCTGGTCGGAGGTGTGGTTCATCACCATGTCGGCGACCACCCGGATGCCGCGGGCGTGGGCGGCCTCCAGGAAGTCGTAGAAGTCCCCGAGGGTGCCGTAGTCGGGCAGGATCGACAGGTGGTCGCTGACGTCGTAGCCGCCGTCGCGCAGCGGCGACGGGTTGATCGGCAGCAGCCAGACGCAGTCCACCCCGAGCCACTGCAGGTAGTCGAGCCGCTCGGTCAGGCCGCGGAAGTCACCCTGGCCGTCCCCGTTGCCGTCCTGGAACCCGCGGACGTACAGCTCATAGAAGACCGCGGTCTTGTACCAAAGTGGGTCGTCCTGCATCGTTGTCGCTCCCGAGCCGGCTCCGTCCCTACGGAACGTAATGGGAAAGCTACCCAAAATCACGACCGGTGCATCTCGCCGCTGGCGTGCTTTCAGACCTTCGACGTCGGGAGGGCGACGGTTGAGGGAATTTCTGATTCAGCGCCAGGCCGGTCGCCGGCCGCGCCTGGAGCCCTGCGGGTTCTCGTGCTCGCCCGTCTTGGGCGTTGGCACCCCGGCCCTGACCGCCTCCAGCTGGGCCGCGAAGGCCAGGCCCAGGTAGATGGCCAGGGAGGTCAGGAAGGTCCAGATCAGGATGGCGATGACCCCGGTCAGGGGACCGTAGGTGCGGCCGAAGGTGCCGGAGGAGGCGTCCAGGTAGAGGGCCAGGGCGCCGGTGAACAGGAACCAGAGCAGCACCGAGACGCCCGACCCGACGGCCAGCCAGGACCAGGACGGCTGGTGGCGCCGGGGGGCGGCCCGGAACAGCAGGGCGAAGGCCACGACCACGAAGCCGATGCTGAGCGGCCACCGCAGCAGCGTCCACAGCCCCTTGACCACGCCGGACAGCCCGACCGCCTTGGCCATGTCGGTGCCGCCGACGATCAGCATGAACGCGACCACGGTGAGCACCCCGGCGGTGCAGGCCAGCTTGAAGCCGTTCAGGTACTTCTCGCCGGTGGGGCGGTCCTGCTCGACCCCGTAGAGGCGGTTGGCGCCCCGCTCGATCTGGCCCATGGCCACGGTGGCCGAGGCCAGCGCGGCCACCCCGCCCAGCAGGGCCGCGACCAGGCCGCCGCCGGCGGCGCTCTTGGCCCCCTGCCGGATGGCCTGGGTGAAGATCTGGCCGGCCGGGCCGGGGGCGAGCCGGTCGACGGTCTGGGTGAGCAGCTGGCGGAACTGGTCGATGTTGAGGGCGGTGGCCAGCCCGACCACCGCGATCACGAACGGCAGCAGGGTCAGCATCACCTGGAAGGCCAGGCTGCGCGAGTGGCTGGTGCCGTCGGCGGCCCGGAAGCGCACGAACGAGTCCTTGGCCAGCTGGCCCCAGCCGGTGGTGCGCAGGGTCCGGAGGGCGTCGTCGCCCTCCAGCTCGTAGGTCTCGGGCACAGAGGTCGCGGTGCTCATGGGGCGCTTCCTTTCGCTGGTGGAACGCAGAGGGTGAGGGCCTTGGGGACGACCTCGACGACCAGGTGGTCGCGGGCATCGGCCGGGTCGCCGTCCCGCTCCACGGGCTGGGGGGTGTCGCAGTGGATCTCGACCCGCCGGGCCTGGAACAGCTCCAGCTGCGGGTCCTTGCGGCGGCGGCGCAGCAGGACCCGGGCGGCCAGGGCCAGCCAGTCGAGCACGGTGCGGGTCTGGAGCACGGCCACGTCGAGCAGGCCGTCGTCGGGCCGGGCGTCGGGCATCACCGGGAGCCCGCCCTGGAGCCGGCCCAGGTTGCCGATCAGCACCCCCTGGCCGGTCCGCTCGATCGGCGGCTGGTCGTCGAGCCGCAGCTGGAACCTGGTCACCCGGCGGCGCAGATGCTTGAACCCGCTGAGCACGTAGGCCACGGCCCCCAGGGTTTCCTTCAATCTGGGGTCGGCGTCGCGCAGCATGGCCGCGTCGAAGCCGATCCCGCCCATGACCACGAAGCGGTCGTCGTCCATGGCGGCGACGTCCAGGCGCACCCGGTCGCCCTCGATGGCGACCTCGACCGCCTCGTCGAGCTCGCTGGGGATGTCGAAGTTGGTGGCCAGCAGGTTGCCGGTGCCGCCGGGGAGCACGGCCAGGGGCACCTCGGTCCCGGCCAGGCCGGTGACGCAGGCCATCACCGTGCCGTCGCCCCCCTGGGCCATGACCAGGTCGACGCCCTCGGCCACCGCCTTGGCGGTCAGGCCCTGGCCCGGGTCCTCCCGGGTCGTCTCCAGCCACAGCACGTCCAGCCCGGCCCCCTGGAGGGCCTCCTGGGTGTCGTGCTTGCGGCCGGCCGTGTCGCCGCCGCCGGTGGCCGGGTTGAACACCACCGCCACCCGCATCCGGCTACCCATGGCGCACGGCCGATCGCCGCCACGGCCGGTGGTCCGCCCCGGCCCCGCCGTGGCGCAGGGCCCAGTGGGCCACCCCCAGGCGGATGCCGCGGACGGTGGCGGCCAGCCAGAGCCCGCCGAGCAGGACGCCGCCGAGCACGTCGGTCAGGTAGTGCATGCCCCGGTACATCCGCGAGGACGCCACCAGCAGCGGGAGCACGAACGCGAGGACCAGGAACAGGTTCCTGACCAGGGCCGAGCGGGCCCGCTCGGAGGCCAGCACGGCCAGCGCCCCCCACAGGGCGATGGTGGCCGCGGTGTGCCCGGAGGGGAAGCTGGAGGTGGGCGGGGCCTCGTCCAGGTGGGACACGGGAGGCCGCTGGCGGTCGACCAGCATGGTCACCACCAGGAAGATGCCCACCTCGCCGGCCACCGCCACCGCGACCAGCATCGGCTCGCGCCAGCGCCGCCAGGCGAAGGCCGCGAACGCCACCGCCAGCACGGCCAGCCCGGTGATGGTCAGGGTGCCGCCGACCTCGGAGGTGAAGACGGTGACCTCGTTCAGCTCGGGGCTGCGGTCGCCGGCCAGCTCGCGGCTCAGGCCGGCGTCGGCCCGGCCGATACCGTCGTCGTGGACGACCTTGCTGAGCACCCAGCCGATGCCCACCAGGGCCACCGCCAGCACGACCGCGCAGGCGAGCAGGAACAGGGCCGGGGGCACGCCGTCGCGGAGCCGCCGCCAGCGGGCGGCCAGGGCGGCCTCGCGGTCGTGAGGCCCCGGGTCGAGCGGTCCACGGTTCGTGCTGGCGGCCATCGGTCTCCTTCTGGGGCAGGCACCTGTACCAGGCGCATTCTCAGCCAAGAAGGCGAGCAAACTATCCTGTTGGCGGCCGGACAGGCCACGGCCATGCTTGCTTTCCCGCTTCGCCGGGAAGTCGCAGGCCCCGGCCGAGGGGGGACGGCAATCGAGCGAAGGGGAGGAGCGACCGTGCCAAGCGCCCGCACCTGGCGCCGGGCCGCCGCCGTCGGCGGCCTCGGGCTCGCCGGCGTCTACGCGTTCGAGGCGGCCCAGTACCACCGCACCGCCGGCAAGGGCTTCGAGCTCGAGGACCCGCCGGCCCCGGGCACGCCCGACTTCGCCCGCATGGTGGAGGCGCTGACCACCGCCCCCCTGCGCCAGGGCAACCGGGTGACGGTGCTGCGCAACGGCGACGAGATCTTCCCGGCCATGCTGGAGGCGATCCGCTCGGCCGAGCGGACCATCAACTTCGCCACCTACGTGTACTGGACCGGCAGCATCGCCCCCGAGTTCGCCGAGGCCCTGGCCGAGCGGGCCAGGGCCGGGGTCGAGGTCAACGTGCTGCTCGACGCCGTCGGGGCGGCCAAGATGGACCGCTCCCTGATCGACCAGCTGGACGACGCCGGGGCCAAGGTGGCCTGGTTCCGGCCGCCCAAGTGGTACACCCTGCACAAGCTGAACAACCGGACCCACCGCAAGATCCTGGTCGTCGACGGCAAGGTCGGCTTCACCGGCGGGGTCGGCATCGCCGAGGAGTGGACCGGCAACTGCGAGGACCCCGGCCACTGGCGCGACACCCACGTGCGGGTCGAGGGCCCGGCCGCCCGCGACCTGTTCGGCGGCTTCCTCGACAACTGGGCCGAGGCGACCCAGTGCATCCTGTCCGGCCCCGACCACCTGCCCGACATCGACGGCTTCGACGACGGCGTCCAGGTCCAGGTGACCCGGAGCACGGCCGAGAAGGGGTCGACCGACGCCGAGCACCTGTTCTACGCGGCCATCGCCTGCGCCAGGGAGCGGATCTGGCTGACCACCGCCTACTTCGCCCCGCGGCGGGCGTTCGTCGAGGCCCTGTGCGAGGCGGTCGGGCGCGGGGTCGACGTGTGCGTGCTCACCAACGGCCCCCACATCGACAAGGAGGTGGTGCGGCGGGCCGGCCACCTCACCTACCGGCGGATGCTGGAGTGCGGGGTGCGCATCTTCGAGTACCAGCGGACCATGCTCCACGCCAAGGTGATGATCGTGGACGCCAACTGGGCGACCATCGGGTCGATCAACTTCGACAACCGCTCCTTCGCCCTCAACGACGAGCTCAACCTGTCGCTGCGCGACCGGGGCATCACCGCCGGGCTGGAGAAGCACTTCCTGGCCGACCTGGACGACGCCCGCGAGCTCGACCTGGCCGCCTGGCGGGCCCGGCCCCTGCGGAAGCGGGCCAAGGAGCTCGGGAGCGCCGCCGTCCGCCGGGAGCTGTAGCCGTGCTCGGGCCGGTCACCACCCTGGTCCTGGTCGCCGGCGTGCTCGGCGCCTTGATCGCCGTGGCCGCCGGCCTGGTGGCCGGCCGCCGCGGGGTGGGCGGGGGCCACGGCGCGGCCGAGCACGCCGGCGAGGAGCTGTTCCGGGCCAGGGCGGCCAGGTTCCTGCGCCGGCGGCTCGACCCGGAGGCGGCCACCGGGCTGGCCCTGACGGTGGCCCTCGGGCTGGTCTTCGCGGCCGCCCTCGGGTTCGGGCTGGTGTCCGACATGGTCACCTCCGAGACCGGCCTGTACCGCCTCGACGCCAGCGCCGCCGCCTGGGGGGCCGACAACGCCACCCCGACCTCGACCTGGCTGCTCGGGCTGGTCACCTGGCTGGGCGCGACCGTCACCGTGCTGGCCGTCGTCTCCGCGCTGGGGGCGTGGGAGTGGCTGCGGCGTCGCCGCCTGGCCGTGCTCGCCTTCCTGGTCACGGTGGTGGTCGGCCAGAACCTGATCGCCAACTCGGTCAAGGCCCTGGTCGAGCGGGAGCGCCCGCCCGTGCCCCACCTGGGCCCCTCCAGCGGCTTCTCCTTCCCCTCGGGGCACACGGCCGCCGCGGCCGCCACCTGGGCGGCCGTGGTCCTCGTCCTTGGCCGCGGCCGGCCCTTCCGGTTCAAGGCCTGGCTGGCCGCCGGGGCCGCCGCCGTGACCGTCGCCGTGGCCGCCTCCAGGGTGCTGCTGGGGGTGCACTGGCTGACCGACGTGATCGGCGGGGCCGCCCTCGGCTTCGGCTGGTTCGTGGTCTGCTCGGTCGCCTTCGGCGGGGCCCTGCTCCACTTCGGCGCCCCGGCCGAGCGGGTCGAGGCCGAGGAGGCTAGGCTGTCGGGCGTCCAGCCACCGAGCCCGCGAGGAGCCCCGCCGATGCCCGACCCCGCCGAGCCGAGCTCCGAGCAGGTCGACAGCCGGGCCGGGTCGCTGGCCGCCGAGCCGGGCAACGCCGCCCAGGACGCCGACGCCCAGGCCAGGGCCCTGCTGGAGGAGTCGGAGGAGCGGGTCGAGGACACGGCGACCCGCGACCCGGACGACCAGGGGGTCATCCGGCGCCGGTCCGACGAGGGCATCAGCGCGGACTGACATGACGGTGTCAGCGGCGGGGTTGCGGCAGGCCCTTGACCAGCTCGCCGACCTCAGGACATCCCCGGTCTCGGTCGAGGAGGCGCTGGAGCGGGTGGTGGCCACGGCCGACGCCCTGTTCGGGGTCGACGGGACCGCCCTGATGCTGATCGACAGCGACCAGGCGCTGCGCAACCTGGCCTTCTCCGACGCCCGGGCGACGCTGCTGGAGGAGCTTCAGGCCGAGCACGGGGAGGGCCCGGGCGTCGACGCCTTCGAGGACAAGCAGCCGGTCGGGGCCGGCGACCTGGCCGCCGACGACCGCTGGCCGGCGTTCGCGCCCGCCGCCGCCTCCGGCGGGCTGCTGGCCGTGCTGGCCAGCCCCATCCCCTACAGCGACCACGCCGTCGGGGTGGTGGCGGTGCTCGCCGGCCAGGCCCACCCCTGGACCGAGGCCGAGCACGAGGCCATCGTCGCCTTCACCGAGCTGGTCGCCCTGCTGATCCTGAACGCCATGGAGGCCAGCGAGCGCGGCCGGCTGGCCGGCGAGCTCCAGGTCGCGCTCGACTCGCGGGTGGTGATCGAGCAGGCCAAGGGGGTCCTGGTCGGGCGCCACGGGCTCACCACCCGCCAGGCCTTCGAGCGGCTGCGGCGGCAGGCCAGGGACCAGCGCCGGCCCCTGTCCGAGGTCGCCCGGGCGGTGGTCAGCGCGGCCGAGCACCGATGACCGGCGGCTGCTAGCCTTCCGGCATGCCGCTGGACGCCCTCACCTCAGCCGAGATCTCGCTGCCCGCGACCCCGGACGCCAGCCAGGTCCGCGAGCGCATCGCCGTCCTCTCCCGCCATGTCGACCTGGTCGGGCTGACCGACAACCACGCCGGCAAGCCGCGCATGTCGCCGCTGGCCGCGGTCGCCCTGGCCCGCGAGCAGGGGGTGGCCACGGTGGTCCACGTCTCCTGCCGCGACCGCAACCGCCTGGCCCTGCGCTCCCAGGTGATCGGGGCGGCCGCCCTCGGCTCCGAGGGCATCCTGTGCCTGTACGGCGACCCGGTGCCGGACGTGCCCCGGGTCCGGGACTACACCACCACCAAGCTGCTGGCCGAGGCCAAGGGGTGGGCCGCCCCGGCCGAGCTCGACCTGGGCTGCGTCGCCGACCCGTTCGGCCCCGACAGCGAGGCCGAGCTGGCCCTGCTGGGCCGCAAGGTGGCCGCCGGGGCCGACTTCGTCCAGACCCAGATGGTGTTCGACCCGGCCGCCCTGGCCGCCTTCCTCGACCAGGCGGCCGAGGGCGGCAAGCTGGGCGACTGCCGGGTCCACGCCAGCGTCCCGGTGATCCGCACCGCCCGCATGGTCGACATCCTCAACCAGACCCTGCCCTGCCAGATCCCGGAGAAGCCGGCCGCCCAGATCGCCGCCGGCGGCGGCATCGACCTGGCCGTGGAGACGGCCATGAGCCTGGCCGCCCTCGACCGGGTCCACGCCCTCCACGTCATGTCCTGGGGCTCGGAGGAGCAGGCCGGCCAGGTCGCCGCCGCCTTCCGCACCGCCCGTGGCGCCCCCGCGGAACGCCCAGGGCGGCCCGCGCCCGCCTAGCCGGCGAACACGCCGGCCCGGGCCGCGGCCACCGCGGCGTCGGCCGCCAGGTCGGCGGCGGCCGGGGTCAGCGGCTCGGCGATGACCAGGAACCGGTAGTAGAGCGGGGCGCCGACCTGCTTGATGACCTCGGCGGCGTCAGTCCCGGTGGGCAGCTCCCCCCGCTCCACGGCGCGCTCGACGATCGGGACCACCAGGGCCGAGCGGGTCCGGTAGAAGCGCCGGCGCAGGTCGCGGATCTCGGCGGTCTCGCCGGTGCTGAACAGGGCCCGGACCACGGCCCCGCTGTCGCGGGCGGTCAGCATGGCCACGATCGAACGGGCCCAGCGCCGCAGGTCCTCCTCGACCCGCCCGCTGTCCGGCACCTCGGCGGCCCCGGCCGCGAACCCCTCCACGGCCTCGGCGACCAGCCCCTGCTTGCCGCCCCAGCGCCGGTACAGCGTGGTCTTGTGCACCCCGGCCCGGGTGGCCACCCGCTCGACGGTCAGCGCCCCGTAGCCGTGCGCGGCCAGCTCGGCCACCGTGGCCTCCAGCACGGCCCTGCGGGTACGGGCGGTCCGGCCGCCCGGTCGCGTGGGCATCTTAATGCAACTAGTGTAGCATTAGGCTCATGCGGGTGATGTCCCTGAACCTGTTCGGCCACCACGGCGACTGGCCGGCCCGGCGCGAGCTGCTGACCGCCGGGCTGCGTCGGCTGCGACCCGACGTGGTCGCGCTCCAGGAAGCGGTCGTGGACGACACCGACGACCAGGCCGCCGAGCTGCTCGGGGCCGGGTACCACCTGGCCCACCAGACCCTGGGGCTGGTCGGGGACGGCCGCCACCACGGGGCCTCGGTGGCCAGCCGCTGGCCGATCCTCCAGGTCCACGAGGTCGACCTGCACCTGACGCCGAGGACCGGCGACTACAGCTGCGGCACGGTCATCGCCGAGCTGGCGGCGCCGGCGCCCCTGGGCCGGCTGCTGGCGGTGAGCCACGGGCCCTCGTGGGCCTGGTGGGCCGAGGCCGAGCGCGAGCTGCAGGCCCTGGCCGTGGTCCGCCGCATCGAGGAGCTGGCCGCCGACGGCCCGGCCCACGTGGTCGTCGGCGGCGACTTCAACGCCACGCCGGACAGCTCCAGCGTGTGGTTCTGGACCGGCCGCAAATCCCTGGACGGCACCAGCACCGCCTACCGCGACTGCTGGGAGAGCGTCCACGGCGCCGACCCGGGGTGGACCATCGACCCGGGCAACCCGTTGACCCATTACGAGGAACGAGACGTCAACCGCGGCCGGCGGATCGACTACCTGCTGGTCCGCTGCGGCGACCACGGCCCGACCCTGCGGATCGCCGACTGCCGGCGCGTGTTCGACGAGCCCGTCGGCGGGGTCATGGCCAGCGACCACTACGGCGTCGTCGCCGACCTCACCGCCTGAGGAGGCCGCCATGACCGAAGGGCTGCGGGTGCTCACCATGAACCTGCTGTCGCCCGAGCACGCCGACTGGGACCGGCGCCGGCCGGTGCTGGCCGCCGGGCTGCGCGAGCTGCGGCCGGACGTGGCCGCCCTCCAGGAGACCGTCTGGGGCGACGGCGCCGACCAGGCGGCCGAGCTGCTCGGGCCGGGCTACCAGGTGGCCCGGCACTCGGGTCGCTCGGCCGACGGGGTCGGGGCGGTCCTGGCCAGCCGCTGGCCGCTGGGCGCCGTCCGCGAGATCGACCTGCACGTGACCGGGCGCACGGCCGGCTTCCCCTGGGCGGCCGCGCTGGCGGTGGAGGTGCTGGTCCCGGCGCCGCTGGGGCCGCTGCTGCTCGTCCACCACAAGCCGAGCTGGCAGTACGGCTACGCGCGCGAGCGGGAGCTCCAGGCGGTCGCCACCGCCCGCTTCGTCGAGGGCCTGGTGGCCGGTCGTGACCTCCCGGTGGTGCTGGCCGGCGACTTCGACGACCGGCCGGACTCAGCCAGCATCCGCTTCTGGACCGGCCGCCAGTCGCTGGAGGGCAGGAGTGTCTGCTACGAGGACGCCTGGGAGGCCGCCCACCCCGGCGAGGCCGGGCACACCTTCTCGCCCCGCAACCCGCTGGTCACCGCCGGCGAGATGGCCCTGGAACGGGGCCGGCGGATCGACTACGTGATGGTCCGCTGCGGGCCCCACGGCCCGGGGCTGGCCGTGGGCGGCTGCCGGCTGGCCTTCGACCAGCCGGTGGAGGGCGTCTGGGCCAGCGACCACTTCGGGGTCGTGGCCGACCTGGAGCTTCCGCGGCGGCGGCCCGGCGCCTGGGCCTGACCGGCCGGGAGGGGCGCTCAGCGGGGGATGGCGGTGGCCTTGAACTCGTTGAGGTCGGGCCAGTCCTCGACCATGGTGAGGACGCGCTCCAGGGTCGAGCGGGCGGCCTCGGGGGAGGCGGGGCGGTCCATCAGGCGGACGAACACGGACCGGTGGGCGGTGACGAAGGTGGGCACGCCGAACACCCGGGAGGTGTCGACGGCCCAGGTGTGGTCGTCGGCCAGGGCGGCCGCGGGTCGGCCGCCGGCGACCAGCTTCTCGACCTCGCCGGGGTCGACGCCGGCCGAGGCCACGGCCGCGGCCAGGACCTCGGGGTCGTTCAGGTCGAGGCCCTGGTCGTGGCGGGCCGCGAACAGGGCCAGGTGGACGGCCGGGAACCGCTCGGGCAGCTCGTCACGGACGGCCAGGCCCCACTGGAGGGCCCGGACCCCGGAGCGGAGCTCGGCGCCGGGCTGCCAGACCGGCGCCTCGCCCTCCTCGAGATGGACCTGGGAGAGCGAGAAGGCCCGGAAGTCGACCTCGAACGGGTCCCCGGTCTCCAGGGCGCGCACGACCACCTCTGCCGCGTTCCTGGCGAACGGGCAGAGGTAGTCGTGGGTGATGGCGAAGCGGCGGGTCACGCCGCGACGAGGTCCTCCAGGCGGGCGCGGATCTCCGGGCTGCGCAGAGCGGCCAGGGCGTCGCGCTCGACCTGACGGGCCCGCTCGCGGGAGAAGCCCATGACCGCCCCGACCTCCTCCAAGGTGCGGGGGGTGCCCGAGTCGAGCCCGAAGCGCAGGATCAGCACCTGACGCTCCCGCTCCGGCAGGGCGTTCAGCACCTGCTCGAGGGCCTCGCGGCCGACCGCCTCGACGGCCAGCTCGTCAGGGCCGACGGCCGAGTCGTCCTCCAGGAAGTCCTGCAGGGCGGCCCCGTCGTCCCCGATCGGGGTGTCCAGCGAGGTGATCGCCTGGGCGGTGTCCTTGAGCCGGTGGACCTTCTCGGTCGGCATGTCCAGCTCGGTGGCCAGCTCCTCGTCGGTGGGCTCGCGGCCCAGGAGCTCATGCATCCGGGTCTGGGTCCGGCGCAGCCGCCCGACCTGCTCGTCCACATGGACGGGGAGGCGGATGGCCCGGGCGCCGCGGTCGGCGGCCCCCCGGGCGATGGCCTGGCGGATCCACCAGGTGGCGTAGGTGGAGAACTTGAACCCCTTGCGCCAGTCGAACTTCTCCACCGCCCGGAGCAGCCCGAGGTTGCCCTCCTGGACCAGGTCGCCCAGGGGCAGCCCGGTGGCCGAGAAGCGGCGGGCGATGGACACGACCAGGCGCAGGTTGGACTCGATCATCTTGCGGCGGGCCCATTCGCCCCGCTCGGCGACGGCGTCCAGGTCGGGGCGGGCCGGGTCATCAGGGTCAGTGTCGGCGAGCTTGAGCTGGGCCTCCAGGCCGGCCTCGTAGGCCTGGGACAGCTCGATCTCGTCCTCCTTGGTGAGCAGCGGGTGCCGACCGACCTCATCCAGATAGAGACGGAACGAGTCCGTCGTCTGGAGGTCGAGCAGCTGGTCCTGGTCCTTCATCGCACTCCTTGCGACAGCACGCAGATCGTTTCGGGTACATACGTCACCTTCAGTTTTGCCAACAACCATGTTCGCAAAACCTATTCCCGTCTACCAGGGGTTCTCGGAAGAAAGTGCATCCGAGGTGAGTGGGCAGAGGCCGGGAGCGCCTCAACACCGCCAACGGCGACCATATCACGCCGCTCGCCGGAAGGTGGGCGGTTTCCCACAATGGCCCAGCCGGCAGGGCCGGCCACCCCCGGCCGCACAGGAAGCTACGGTGACCAGGGGCCGCCCGCCCGGGCCCAGTCGACCCGGCCGTCGGAGGTCAGGGGCACGCCCTCCTCGGCCAGCCGGGCCCGCTGCTCGTCGGCCCCCGGGGTCCCCTTCATCGCCCCGTCGGCGTGGACGACCCGCCACCAGGGCACGTCCCCCGGGCAGCGGGCCATCGCCTGGCCGACCCCTCTGGCACCCCTGCTCACCCCGTAGTGGGCCTCGGCGAGCGTGCCGTAGGTGGTGGCCCGGCCTGGGGGCACGCGCCGGGCCAGGGCCCACACCGCGGCGCTGAAGCCGCCGTCGGCCGCCATCGCCTACCCGCCGGCCCGTTCCTGGAGGTCGGCCAGGTACTCGTGGACCAGCTGGATGGCGACCGAGCCCTCGCCGACGGCCGAGGCGACCCGCTTGATCGACCGGTAGCGGACGTCGCCGGCCGCGAACACCCCGGGCAGGCTGGTCTCCAGCGGCAGGGGCGGGCGCTCCAGCGGCCAGCCGCCCGGGAGCCGGCCGTCGCCCTGCAGGTCGCGGCCGGTCAGCACGTAGCCCCGCTCGTCCCGCTCGACCACCCCCTCCAGCCAGTCGGTGCGCGGCTCGGCGCCGATCAGGACGAACACCGCCGATGCGGGCACCGCCCGGGTCGCGCCGGTGTGCCGGTCCCGCAGGGTGAGCCCCTCCAGGCGCTGGCGGCCGTGGCCCTCGACCACCTCGGTGTTGAGGACCACGGCGATGTTCGGGGTCGCGCGGACCTTCTGGACCAGGTAGTCGGACATGAACTCGCCCAGCCGCTGGTCGATGGTGACGATCGTCACCGAGGCGGCGTAGGCGGACAGGTGGATGGCGGCCTGCCCGGCCGAGTTGCCGGCCCCGACCACGAACACGTCCTCGCCCCGCATGGCCCGGGCCTCGCTGCCGGCGGCCCCGTAGAAGACCCCGGCGCCGTTGAGGGCCTCCAGGGACGGCACGCCCAGCCGGCGCCAGGCCACCCCGGTGGCCAGGATCACCACCTTGGCGGCGACCTCGGCGCCGTCCGACAGGCGCACCAGCCGGTCGTTCCCACTGGCCCGCAGGCCGGTCGCGGACTGGGACAGGATCAGGTCGGCCCCGAACAGCCAGGCCTGCTGGACGGCCCGCTGGGTCAGCTCGTCGCCGCTCAGCCCGTACGGGAACCCCAGGTAGTTGCGGATGTGGGAGCTGGTCCCGGCCTGCCCTCCCGGGACGGCCGGCTCCAGGACCTGGGCGGCGAAGCCCTCGGAGGCGGCGTAGACGGCCGCGGCCAGCCCGGCCGGCCCGGCCCCGACGATCAGGACGTCGCAGCCGCCGGCGGCCGGGCTGGTCCGCATGCCCAGGGCGGCGGCGACCTCGGCGTTGGTCGGGTCGACCAGGACAAGGCCGCGGCGGAACAGCACCACCGGCAGGCGGCTGCCGTCCTCGCCGGCCTGCTCCAGCAGGCGACGACCCTCGGGCGACTCGTCGGGGTAGAAGCCGTAGGGGATGCCGACCCTGGCCAGGGTGTCACGCAGCTCGTGGGAGCGGGCCGCCCAGCGCCGGCCGACGATCTGGATGGCCTCGGTGGAGGGGGCCCGCGACTTCTCCCAGGCGGCCAGGAACTCGGTCACCGGCAGGTACAGGTACTGCTCGATCGGCAGCCAGGGCCGGAACAGGACGTAGTCGACCTGGCCGAGGGTCATGGCCCTGACCACCGGCTCGCCCGAGGTCCACTCGCCCCGGTGCTCCAGCAGCACCCGCTTGGCCGACGGCAGCAGCTCATGGGCCCGCAGGAGCAGGGCCAGCCCGTCCTGGTCCTGCATCCGCCTGGCCGCGATCACCAGGGCCACCGGGTCGGGATCTGTGGCCAGCCGCTCCATGGTGGCCAGGGCGGCGGAGGGGGAGCGCTCGGCCAGGATCCGGTAGCCACCCCCGAAGCGCCGTTCCAGGTCGCCGGCCAGCCCGTCCAGCAGCGGCTGGTGGTCGGCGACGACCAGGATGATTGGCTGGGCCATGGACGCTCCGCGCTTACCCGTCCTCGGCCGCCAGCCTGGCCTGCTCCTCCTTGGAGAGCAGGTCGGTGCCCATGGCGTGGAAGCCGCCGTCGACGTGGATCAGCTCGCCGCACACCCCCCGCGACCAGTCGGAGAACAGCCACAGGGCGACCCGGGCGACCACCGTCGGGTCGCCGACGTCCCAGCCCAGCGGGGCCCGCTTGGACCAGGCGTCGGCCAGCAGGCTGAACCCGGGGATGCCCTTGGCGGCCATGGTGCGGATCGGGCCGGCGCTGATGGCGTTGACCCGGACCTGCTTGGCCCCGAGGTCGCGGGCCAGGTAGCGGGTGACCGACTCCAGGGCGGCCTTGCAGACGCCCATCCAGTCGTAGACCGGCCAGGCGACCCGGGCGTCGAAGTCGAGGGTGACCACCGAGGCGTGGTGGTTCTCGAGCACCGGCAGCAGGCCGGCGGTCAGCTCCTTGAGCGAGAAGGCCGAGACCTGGAAGGCGGTCGAGGCCGACTCGTAGGGGGTGTTGAGGAAGTTGCCCCCCAGCGCGTCGGCCGGGGCGAAGGCGATCGCGTGGAGCACGCCGTCGACCTGGCCCCAGCGGCCGGCCAGCTCGTCGTTGACCGCCCGCACGTCCTCGGGCTTGTTGACGTCCAGCTCCAGGACGTCGACCTCGCGGGGCAGCCGCCTGGCCGTCCGCTCGGTCAGCGAGCGGGTGCGGCCGAAGCCGGTGAGCACCACCTCGGCCCCGTTGTCGAGGGCCTCGCGGGCCACCGCGTAGGCGATCGACCCGGGCGTCAGCACCCCGGTGATCAGCAGTCGCTTGCCGTCGACGAGCACGGGGGCGGTCCTCCTCGGGGGGCGTCCAGGCGATGAGCCGCATTCTAGACGCCAACGGGGGGCGGCCATCGGGCCGCCCCCCGGTTCACGACTGTGTTGCGCGTCAGTGCGTCAGGCGCTCGGTCATGAGCGAGATCACGTTGCCGCGGTCGTCGAAGTCGCGGACCACCGCGAACTGCGCCGTCTCCCGGGAGGCGAGCCTGCCCCCCGCATCCAGGTAGGAGAGGCGCTCGGCGCTGCCTGGCGCTGGCTCCTCGGCCACTTCCGAGTCCGGTGGAATTGCCACTGGCATCCCTCCTCGGGGCGAGGCACAACTTGCCCCTCACGGTGTACCACCTTCTTGAGGGTTTCGAAAGCCCGCAGACGGGTGGCCCTGCTGGGCGCATGGGTAGTCAATTCGGGCCATATCGGGGCGGGATTCGGATAGTCCGTCCTACGACTACCTGTGTTGCCATCTCCGTAGTTCCCCTGATGTTCCGTTTGGGAACAGCGCAGTACGTTCACGCTGTCATCGCCGGTGGCGACCGAACGGGAGCGGTCCCCTGGCGATCCGGAAGCGCCGCCTCCCCCCGGGCGGCACCCGCAAGGGCCGGAACCCTCACAGGTTCCGGCCCTTGTGTATTGAAACCCCGGACCTGCGCTCCCCGGTTCCGGGGGCTTGTGTATTGGCCCCACCGAGACGAGTAGGATCTGGAGGGTCGGGCGCAACGACGCGGGAGACACTGGCATGGACCAGACCGACGAGCAGGTTCGGCTGCTCGGCGAGGACGGGACGCTCCTCCAGCACGACACCTACAAGGTCGACCTGACCGACGAGGACCTCTGCGACCTGTACCGCCAGCTGGTGGTGGTGCGGCGCATCGACGTCGAGGGCAACAACCTCCAGCGTCAGGGCCAGCTCGGCATCTGGGCGCCCTGCCTGGGCCAGGAGGCGGCCCAGGTCGGCAGCGCCAGGGCGCTGCGGCCGGACGACTTCGTGTTCCCCTCCTACCGCGAGCACGGCGTCGTCTACGTCCGGGCCGGCATGGAGGTGCTGTCGGTCCTCGGCCTCTACCGCGGGGCCAACCTGTCCGGCTGGGACCCCCAGCGCCACAAGCTGGCCCAGTACTCGATCCCCATCGGCACCCAGGCCCTGCACGCCGTCGGCTACGCCATCGGGGCCAAGTGGGACGGGGCCGAGGTCTGCGCCGTGGCCTACTTCGGCGACGGCGCGACCAGCGAGGGCGACGTCAGCGAGGCGTTCAACTTCGCCGCCGTGCACAGCGCCCCGGTGGTGTTCTTCTGCCAGAACAACCAGTGGGCGATCTCGGTGCCGCTGGCCAAGCAGATGGCCGGGCCCGTCTACAAGCGGGCCTTCGGCTTCGGCTTCCCCGGGGTCCAGGTGGACGGCAACGACGTCCTGGCCGTGTACGCGGTGACCAGGGCGGCGGCCGAGCGGGCCCGCGACGGGGCCGGGCCGACCCTGATCGAGGCCATCACCTACCGGCTGGGGGCCCACACCACCACCGACGACCCGACCCGCTACCGGACCTCCGACGAGCTGGACATGTGGAAGGCCCGCGAGCCGATCGGCCGCTACCGGGCCTTCCTGGAGCGGGCCGGGCTCTGGACGGAGGCGCTCGAGGGCGAGGTCCAGGCCGAGGCCGACCGGGTGGCGGCCGAGGTCAGGGCCACGGTCGAGCACATGCCCGACCCGCCCCTCTCCGACCTGGTCGACCACGTCTACGCCGACCCGCCGGCCACCCTGATGGCCCAGTGGCGCCAGCTGGAGGAGTTCGAGGCCCAGTTCCAGGCCGAGGGTTGAGGGAGGCACCGATGGCGCAGATCACCATGGCCAGGGCGCTCAACACCGCCCTGCGCGACGCCATGGAGGCCGACGACCGGGTGGTCCTGCTGGGCGAGGACGTCGGCACCCTCGGCGGGGTCTTCCGCATCACCGACGGCCTGCTCAAGGACTTCGGCGAGCAGCGGGTGATGGACACCCCGCTGGCCGAGTCGGCGATCATGGGGGTGAGCATCGGGCTGGCCCTGCGCGGCTACCGGCCGGTGCCCGAGATGCAGTTCGACGGCTTCAGCTACCCGGCCCTCGACCAGATCATCAGCCACCTGGCCAAGTACCGGAACCGCTCGGCCGGCACCCAGCCCATGCCGGTGGTCTGCCGCATCCCCTACGGCGGGGCCATCGGGGCCGTCGAGCACCATTCCGAGAGCCCCGAGGCCATCTACGGCCACACCGCCGGCCTCAAGGTGGTCACGCCGTCGTCGGCCGCCGACGCCTACTCGCTGCTGCGCCAGTCGATCGAGAGCGACGACCCGGTGATCTTCCTCGAGCCCAAGCGGCGCTACTGGGCCAAGCAGGAGGTCGACCTGCCGGTCTCGACCGAGCCGATCGGCAAGGCCAGGGTGCTGCGGGAGGGCAGCGACCTGACCCTGGTCGCCTACGGCCCCATGGTCAAGGTGGCCATGGACGCCGCCGAGGCCGCCCAGGAGGAGGGCGTCGGCTCGCTCGAGGTCATCGACCTGCGCAGCCTGGTCCCGCTGGACGACGCCACCCTGGTCGCCTCGGCCGCCAAGACCGGCCGCATGGTGGTCGTCCACGAGGCCCCCCAGTTCCTCGGCATGGGCGCCGAGGTCGCGGCCCGGGTCAGCGAGGCCGCCTTCTTCCACCTGGAGGCGCCGGTGCTGCGCTGCACCGGCCTCGACATCCCCTACCCGCCGGCCCGGCTCGAAGAGGCCCACCTGCCCGGCGTCGACCGGGTCCTCTGGACCGTCCAGCGGAGCCTCGACTTCTAGTGCAGGAGGAGATTGGGTCCTGATGGCCGAGCGCGAGTTCAAGCTTCCGGACCTGGGCGAGGGGCTCACCGACGGCGAGGTGGTGCGGTGGCTGGTCGCCGTGGGCGACGCCATTGCCCTCAACCAGCCGATCGTCGAGATCGAAACGGCCAAGGCGGTGGTCGAGATCCCGGCCCCGTACGCCGGCACGGTGGTCAAGCTGCACGCCGGCGAGGGCGAGTCCCTGGACGTCGGCGCCCCGCTGATCAGCGTCGACACCGCCGGGGGGGCCGCCCCGGCGGCCGCCGTCTCCGGCCCGGTGGCGGTGGCCCCGGCCCCGGTGGCGGCGGCGCCGGAACCTGAACCGGAGCTTCAGGCCACCCTGGTCGGGCCGGGGGAGCGCCAGCAGGTCCGCCGGCGCCGGATCGGCGGCCACGCCCGCAGCGCCAACGGCCCGGCGACCACCGCCCCGGCCCCGGCCGCCCAGCGCCCGCGGGCCACCCCGCCGGTGCGCCGCTACGCCAAGGACCGCGGGGTCGACCTGACCGCCCTGGTCGGCACCGGCCGCGACGGCCGCATCACCCGCGAGGACGTCGACGGCGCCCTCGACGGCGGCCAGGACGGCGGGCAGCCGGCCGCCGCGCCCGCGGCCCTCCAGCCGCGCGACCGGGGCGAGGAGCGGATCCCGGTTCGCGGCACCCGCCGCCAGATCGCGGCCGCCATGACCGCCTCGGCCTTCTCGATCCCCCACGTCACCGAGTTCCTGACCGTCGACGCGACCCGCCTGATGGAGCTGCGGGAGCGCCTCCGCGCCCTCCCGGCGGCCGACGGCCTCAAGCTGACCCCGCTGGCCGTGGTGGCCAGGGCGCTGTGCGCCGCCCTCCGCTCCTACCCGCTGATGAACTCCTCCTGGGACGACGACGCCCAGGAGATCGTGGTCAAGGGCCGGGTCAACCTGGGCATCGCCACCGACACCCCCACCGGGCTGCTGGTCCCCAACATCAAGGACGCCGACACCCTCGGCATCCTCGACCTGTCCCGCGAGCTGACCCGCCTGACCGCCCTGGCCAGGGAGCGCAAGGCCGCCCCGGCCGACCTCACCGGCGGCACCATCACCATCACCAACGTCGGCGGCTTCGGGGTCGAGACCGGCACCCCGATCATCAACAAGCCCGAGTGCGCCATCCTGGCCACCGGCCTGATCGCCCCCCGCCCCTGGGTGGTCGACGGCCAGCTCGCCGTCCGCCAGCTCATGACCACCTCGGTCTCCTTCGACCACCGCATCGTCGACGGCGCCTACGCCGCCCAGTTCCTCGCCCACCTCCGCGACCTGCTCGAGGACCCCGCCCTCCTGAGCGCGTTCTAGGGTCCGCCCACGCCGCACCCTGCCCGCCGTCGGCGGGGCGTCCTGCCGGTGCCTGGCACGGTACTGCGAGGCAGTTCGGGGCCATGCGGTACCTGGCACGGTAGCCCGGGTTGTGTGGGCTTCCTGCGGGTACCTGGCAGGGCCCCAGGGGCTGTGGCTGTGTGGGCCCCATGCCGGTACCTGGCACGGT
>CALGFH010000252.1 GCA_937881255.1 uncultured Actinomycetes bacterium | reverse complement strand
GACAACGTGTTCTTCGCCGCCACCGGCGTCACCGACGGCGAGCTCCTGCGCGGCGTCCGCTTCGACCGCCGCGGCTCCCTGACCCAGTCCCTCTCGATGCGCTCCAAGTCCGGCACCTCCCGCCAGATCGACGCCCGCCACCAGCTGTCCAAGCTGAGCCGCTACGCCTCGATCGACTACGGTTAGGCCGCCCGGGGGCGGGATGTGGACAGTGTGTCCGTTCGCGTAGGCTTCGGGGAACACGGCCGTCGAGGCTGGCGGCCGCCGCCGACCAAGGAGGCCTAGCCGCATGAGCCAGATCGACGCCTCGGACTTCTCGTCGCTCAAGGGGACGGTCGAGGCCAAGTCGAACGAGGAGCTGGTCAGCACCATCCAGCAGCAGGAGGGCGGCGTCGACGGCGTCCTCGACAAGGTCTTCGCCGGCATGTCGGAGTCGTTCAACCCGGACAAGGCGGCCGGCCAGCAGGCGGTCGTCCAGTACGAGATCGGCGCCCCCGACGGCACCCACGAGTACGCCATGCGGATCGCCGACGGGCGCTGCGAGATCGAGCGGGGCCGGGCCGAGAGCCCCCGGGTCACCATCCGCATCGGCCTCGGCGACTTCCTGCGCCTGATCACCGGCGGGGCCAACGGCATGCAGCTGTTCATGACCGGCAAGCTCAAGGTCTCGGGCGACCTGTTCTTCGCCCAGACCTACCAGTCCTGGTTCGACCGGCCTCAGGGCTGAGGCGGCCGGGCCGGCTCGGGGACGGGAGCGTCCACCACCAGGAGCCGGTCGCGGCGCTGGCGCCTGAAGCCGAGCTTGGCCGCGACCCGCAGGCTGGCGGTGTTGTCGGGCGAGGTCGTCCAGCTGGGGACCCGGCCCCGGCGGCGCACGTCCTGGCAGACCGCCCAGGCGCAGGCCGGGCTCAGCCCGAGCCCGCGGAACCCGGGCTCGGTCGCCACCCCGATGTCCTCGTAGCCCTGGCCGACGAAGAAGGGGCAGGCGACGGCGACCAGCCGCCGCCCGTCGAACGCCCCCCAGCCGGTGCCGCTGGCCGCCAGCCCCCCGGGGCCGCCCCAGGTGCTGGCGATCCAGTCCGTCTCGGAGCCCAGCCCGGCCAGCGGCCCGGCGTCGCCCGGCCCGAGCCGGCGCACCCGGAGACCGCCGCGGGGTGCCGGCGCCGGGCCGCCCGGCCCCTCGAGGGTGAAGATCACCCGTGGCCACTCGTGGAGCTCGCGGGCGGCCGCCCGCAGCAGCGGCTCGAAGGCGGCCGGGGCCTCGACGAACCCCGCCACCCGGCCGGCGACGGCCGCCGGGTCGAGGGCGGCCGGGTCGCCGGCCACAGCCCAGTTGCCGCCGGTCTCCACCGCCAGGGCCCGCGGGCCCGGCCAGCGGTCGGCCAGGCAGCTCCCGTTGCCGGTGCCGAGCAGGTGCTGGGCGATCATCGGTCCCGGGCGCTCGGGCGGGAGGAGGTGGGCCGCCGCGGCCAGCTGCCAACGGGTCAGCGGCACCAGCCCCGGCGTCGCTGCGCCCACGTCAGCGCCAGTCCAGCTCGACCACCACCGCCCGGTGGTCGGAGGCGGGGCCGCTGACGATCCGGCTGCCCCGGGCATGCAGGGTGGCCCCGGCGCCGGCGGCCAGCACGTGGTCGAGCTGGACCAGCGGGGCCGACGACCCCGGGGGGCGGTTGCGGAAGGTGCCCCCGCGGACCAGCGGCCGCCAGCCGGGGAGCGACAGCAGCCGGACGGCCGGCCACCACAGGTTGAGGTCGCCCAGCAGCAGGCGGGGGCCGCCGCGCTCGTCCAGGTGGCGCTGGAGGGCGCGCAGCTGGCCGACGTTGGGGCCGGGGACGAAGCTCAGGTGGGTGCCGGCCACGGTCAGCCGCCGGTCCCCGTCGGCCAGCCCGGCCACCAGCGCGACCCGGGGCTCGTCGCGGCCGCTCTGGGGCAGCAGGACGGTCTCGACCCGCTCGAGGGGCAGGCGCGAGAGCAGCGCGATCCCGTACGCGGTGCCGCCCGGGTCGTCGTCGCCGGGGACCGGCGCCCGCCAGCCTTCGGGGCTGCCCGGGGTGCCGAGCAGGGCCGGGGCGTAGCGCCACTCCATGCCAAGGGCCTCGCCGAGCAGGCGGGCCTGGTCGGCCCGGTGGCTGCGGCCCTGGTCGCGGTCGACCTCCTGGACGGCCACCAGGTCGGCGTCCAGGCGGCGCAGGGTGGTCAGGGTCAGGTCGAGGTCGACCCGGCTCCCGTCCCAGACCCGCCCTCCGAAGATGTTCCAGGTCGCCACCTTGAGGCCCCGGGTCACGACGCCCCCCTCGGGGCCACGTCCCAGTCGGTCGAGGCTCGGGGCGGTGAGGGGACCGCCGGCTCGGTGACGGTGGCCCGGTCGCCGACCCGGACCCGGCCGGGCGCCACCACCCGGGCGTTGACCCCGAACAAGGCCCCGTTCCGGCGGTGCAGCCAGCGGAGCAGCTCCGGCCAGCGGGACAGGTCGTCGGGGTCGCGGGTCGGGATCACGCAGCGGATGCAGGGGTTGAGGAGGTCGAGGGCGACCTCGCCGACCTGGAGCCGGCCGCCCGCCCAGCCCTGCTCGGCGAAGGCGGGCGTGTCCAGCTCCAGGTGCAGGTTGGTCCGGAAGCGCCGCAGCCCGACCGGCCGGCCCAGGGCCTGCTCGAGGGCCAGCCGGGAGGCCTCGGTGGTCACCAGCACCGACGCCTTGAGGTCCTGCTGGCCGCCCAGGTCGCGGTGGCGCCGGACGGCCACGCCCAGGTCGCCGGCCAGGGCCTGGCCGAGGCCGGGGTCGTCCCAGCCCCACTCCCGGCCGTCGGGGGCCCGGAGGCTGGGCGGGGGCGGGTCGGCAGGGTCCAGCCGGTCGTCGGGCGCCTCCGGGTAGGCGGCCGACCAGGCCAGCATCCGCGGGGCCTGGCGGATGGTGAGCCAGCGGCCCTCGCGACCCTCGCGCAGGTCGAGCAGGGCGTAGGCGCGGTCACCCCCGACCCCGCGCCAGTCGAGCCGGGCCGCCTCCAGCGCCTCCCCACCGAGCGACTTCACCGGCCACCGGGCCAGGCCGGTCAGCACCCCCTCAGCCATCCGACAGCCGGTGCTCGTACAGCGGCTCCAGGGAGGGGGCGCCGTCGCCGCCGTCGGGGGTGATGGCCTGCTCGACCCTGAGCATGGCCCGGCGACCGTCCAGCTCCAGCTGGCCCAGGTGGTTCTCGAACCGGGGGCCCTCGACCACCCGCCAGGCGATCTCGTCCGGCTCGACCCCGGCCCGGCGGGCCAGCCACCTGGTCACCGCCCGGGCCGGGCGCCGGAAGGCGCGCCGATGGGCGGCTTGCTGGTCGCGGGGCAGCGGGTTGCGCAGCGGCGAGCAGACCGCCTGCCAGGCCGGGCTGTGGCCGTGGCCGGCGTGCTCGCCGCGGAAGGAGAACTCGGCCAGGTAGGTGTGGTGGACGTCACCGGACAGGACCACCACCGACCCGGGGGGCCGGCCCCGGTGGCCGCCCGCGACCGCCTCGATCAGCGCCGCCAGCCGGTCGAAGGAGTCGTTGAAGGCGGCCCAGTGCTCCAGGTCGATCCCCTGCCGGATCTTCTCCCCCACCCAGGCCATGGCCCGGCCCCAGGCCCCGGCGGCCACCGCCTCGTTCCACTCCTCGAGGTGGTGGATGGCCGGGGCCAGGGCGTACGGCAGCGAGGTGGCCATCAGCAGGTGGTCGAAGTCGCCGGTGGCCTGCTCCTCGACCCAGGCGAACTCGTCGTCGTCGATCATCTCCCGGCGGCTGCCCTCCAGCAGCCGCCCGCAGCGCGAGTCGATCACCACCAGCCGGGTCCGGCCGAAGTCGCGCTTGTAGCTCCAGCGGGTCCCCTCGATCTCCTGGTCGGCCTGGGCGGCGAACTCGCGCAGCACCCGGGTGGCGTCGCCGGCGTCCCGCACCTTGGGCCACACCGGGTCGTCGTCCAGGTCGTCCGGGGACAGGTTGCCCAGGTGCTGGTACAGCCAGTAGGTGGCCAGCCCGCTGGTGATCCGCTCCTCCCACCACGGCTGGGCCCGCATGTGCTCGACCCAGGCGGCCGAGGTGTTCCAGTCGTCGCTGATGTCGTGGTCGTCGAAGATCATCGCCGTCGGGACCGTCGACAGCAGCCAGCGCAGCACCGGGTCGCCCCAGGCCTCCCAGTACAGGCGCGTGTACTCCTCGAAGTCGGCCACCTCCAGGCCCGGCGGCCGTCCGACGTCGCGGCGCGAGCGGATGAAGGCCTGCACCTCCTCGGAGGTGTCGTCGGCGTAGATCTGGTCGCCGAGCAGCAGCAGGAGGTCGGGCCAGGTGTCGGGGTCGGTGTCGCGCATCCGCAGGGCGAAGGCGTAGAGGGCGTCGGCGCCCTTGCCGCGCTTGCGGTCGGCGCTGGGCGGCAGCGTCCAGGGCGGCTCGTGGGGGGCGGCCACCCGGCAGGACCCGAAGGCGATCCGCAGCGGGTGGTCGCCGTGGAGCGTGCGGATGGTGCTGGCCGGGAAGGCGGGCCCGTCCGGCGGGGCCACCGGCTCGGGCCAGACCGGCTCGCCGTCGAGCTCGACCCGGTAGGTGTAGACGCGGTCCGGCTCCAGCCCGTCGATCAGGACCAGGGCGTAGTGGTGGCCTTGGACCGCGAAGGTCGGCGCCTGGCCGCGCGTGCCGCCGTCCGCCTCCTGGCCGGGCCCGCCCGGCGAGACCAGCACCTCGACCCGGGCGGCGTCGTCGGTCTCCACCCAGACGGTGGCCTGCGTCTCCCCGACGTAGCGCAGCAACGGGCCAAGGACGAGCTTCGGCATCCTCTGATGCTACTGCTACGCCCGCACCGGGGCGGGCCGCCCTGGTCATGGGGATGCCGGCCAGCAGGGCCCGCTGGAACGACGCCCGCAGCCAGGGGCGAGCACGGCGTAGATCCCGCCCAGCACCACCGTGTCCGGGTCGACCAGCTTGACCAGCGAGGCCGTGGCCAGGCCGAGGCTGGTGTGGCCGAGCTCGCCGGCGTGCCCGTGGGCGCCCCGGAACAGCTGGCCGCCGACGATTTGGTCAGGCCGGTGCGGACGGCCAGCTGGGCCCGGGTGACCGGCTCCTGGCGGGCCACCGCCTCCAGCACCAGGGCCCGGTTCCGGTCGCGCATCTCCCGCGGGCGCAGCGGCAGGTCACCCGACGGACCGGCCATGGTCATGGCCAACGCTCCCCTGCGCGTGGGACCATCTCGCTGCTGTGGCGTCTCGTCAGGAGCTTGCCGATGCAGGAGCCCCGCCCGACCCGCGATGACAAGTTCAGCTTCGGCCTGTGGACGGTCGGCTGGCCCGCCAGGGACCCCTTCGGCGACGCCACCCGGCCCCCGCTCGACCCGGTGGAGAGCGTGCACCGCCTGGCCGAGCTGGGCGCCTACGGGGTCACCTTCCACGACGACGACCTGATCCCCTTCGGCGCCGACGGCGACCAGCGCGAGCGGCACGTCAAGCGGTTCCGGGAGGCCCTGGAGGCGACCGGGCTGGTGGTGCCGATGGCCACCACCAACACCTTCACCCACCCGGTGTTCCGGGACGGGGCGTTCACCGCCAACGACCGCGACGTGCGCCGCTACGCGGTCCGCAAGATCATGCGCAACCTCGACCTGGCGGCCGAGCTGGGCGCCCACACCTACGTCTTCTGGGGTGGGCGCGAGGGGGCCGAGACCGACGCCGCCAAGGACGTCCGGGTGGCCCTCGACCGCTACAAGGAGGGCCTCGACCTCCTCTGCCAGTACGTGGTCGACCGGGGCTACGGCCTCCGGTTCGCGATCGAGCCCAAGCCCAACGAGCCCCGCGGCGACATCCTGCTCCCCACCGTCGGCCACGCCCTTGCCTTCATCGGCGCGCTGGAGCACGCCGACATGGTCGGGCTCAACCCCGAGGTCGGGCACGAGCAGATGGCCGGGCTCAACTTCGTCCACGGGATCGCCCAGGCCCTGTGGCACGGCAAGCTGTTCCACATCGACCTCAACGGCCAGCACGGGCCCAAGTACGACCAGGACCTGGTCTTCGGCCACGGCGACGTCAAGAGCGCCTTCTTCCTGGTCGACCTGCTCGAGCACGGCGGCTACCAGGGCCCGCGGCACTTCGACTACAAGCCGCCCCGGACCGAGGACCCCGACGACGTCTGGGTCAGCGCCGCCGCCAACATGCGCACCTACCTGCTGCTCAAGGAGCGCGCGGCCGCCTTCCGGGCCGACCCGGAGGTCGCCGCCGCGATGGAGGCGGCCCGGGTGCCCGAGCTGGCCGTCCCGACCCTGGCCGAGGGCGAGACCTGGGAGGACCTGCGCGGCGACCGGGGCGCCTTCGAGGACTTCGACGTGGAGGCGGCCGGCCGGCGGGGCATGCACTACGCCGCCCTCGACCAGCTGGCCGTCGAGCACCTGCTGGGGGCGCGCTCTTGACCCTGGTCGCCGGGGTGGACTCCTCCACCCAGGCCTGCAAGGTGGTGGTCCGCGACGCCGGCAGCGGCGAGCTCCGGCGCGAGGGCCGGGCCCCCCACCCCGACGGGACCGAGGTCGACCCGGCCGCCTGGGAGCAGGCCCTTGGGGCGGCGATCGAGGCCGCCGGCGGGCTGGAGGACGTGGCCGCGGTCGGGGTCGGGGCCCAGCAGCACGGCATGGTCTGCCTGGACGAGGCCGGTCAGGTGGTCCGCCCGGCCCTGCTCTGGAACGACACCCGCTCCGCCGGGGCCGCCGCCGACCTGGTCTCCGAGGGTGGCGGGGCGCGGGCCTGGGCCGAAGCCGTCGGCTCGGTGCCGGTGGCCTCGTTCACCGTGACCAAGCTGCGCTGGCTCCGCGACCACGAGCCGGCGTCGGCGGAGCGGGTGGCCGCCGTCTGCCTGCCCCACGACTGGCTGACCTGGAAGCTGGGCGGGGCCGCCGGGCTGGAGGCGCTGGCCACCGACCGGGGCGACGCCAGCGGCACCGGCTACTGGTCGCCGGCCACCGGCGCCTACCGCCCCGACCTGCTCCGGCTCGCCCTGGGGCGCGACGCCCGGGTCCCGGCCGTGCTCGGCCCCGGGGCCAGCCCCGGGGAGACCACCGGCGGGGCCGTGCTCGCCCCGGGGACCGGCGACAACATGGCGGCCGCCCTCGGGCTGGGGACCAGGCCCGGCGACGTGGTCGTCTCGGTCGGCACCTCGGGCACCGTGTTCGCCGTGTCCGAGCGGCCGTCCGCCGACCCCACGGGCATCGTGGCCGGGTTCGCCGACGCCACCGGCAGGTTCCTGCCGCTGGTCTGCACCCTCAACGCCGCCCGGGTGCTGGACGCGGCCGCGGCCATGCTCGGCGTCGGCCACCAGCGGCTGTCGGAGCTGGCCCTGAGCGCCCCGGCCGGCGCCGGCGGGCTCACCCTGGTCCCCTACCTGGAGGGCGAGCGCACCCCCAACCGCCCCAACGCCACCGGGTCCCTGCACGGGCTGCGGCTGGCCAACACCACCCCGGCCTGCCTGGCCCGGGCGGCCGTGGAGGGGCTGCTGTGCGGGCTCGCCGACGGCCTGGACGCGCTGGTCGCCGAGGGCGTCGCGGTCGAGCGGGTGCTGCTGGTGGGCGGCGGGGCCCGCTCGGAGGCGCTGCGGCGGATCGCCCCGGCCGTGCTCGGCCACCCCGTCGCGGCCCCGCCGGCGGCCGAGTACGTGGCCGACGGCGCCGCCCGCCAGGCCGCCTGGGCCCTGGCCGGCGGGCCCGAGCCGCCCCCCTGGGAGCTGGCCGGGACCGAGACCTACGAGGCCGACCCGGTCCCGGCGGTCCGGGAGCGGTACGCGGCCCGCCGCGACCTCACCATCGAAGCAGAGCGAGACAACAACGCAGCCAGCCCGGATACTATTGCCGCCGACCGGGTGGACGATCCGGTCGAGGGGGTGGCGCGGACATGACCAAACGATGGCGGGCACCTCCCGACCGTCTGGTGGTGGGATCCGGAGCAACGGAAAGGACGGGTCATGCGTAGAAGGTTCCTCAATGTGATCGCCGCGGTGGCGGCGCTCACCCTCATCCTGGCCGCCTGTGGTGGCGGCGACGACGACGGCGGTGACGGCGCGGCCGCCGGCGCCGGCGGCAAGACGCCCAAGATCGGCGTCATCCTGCCCGACACCAAGTCCTCGGCCCGCTGGGAGAACAACGACAAGCCGCTCCTCGAGCAGGCCTTCAAGGCCGCCGGGGTCGAGTACGACATCCAGAACGCCCAGGGCGACAAGACCCAGTTCCAGACGATCGCCGACCAGATGATCACCGGCGGCGCCAACGTGCTGATGATCGTCAACCTGGACTCGGGCACCGGCAAGGCCGTGCTCGACAAGGCCAAGTCGCAGGGCGTGGCCACCATCGACTACGACCGCCTGACCCTCAACGGCGGCGCCCAGTACTACGTGTCCTTCGACAACGTGGCCGTCGGCACCCTCCAGGGCGAGGGCCTGGCCAAGTGCCTGGAGGCCAAGGGCAAGAGCAACGCCAACATCGTCTACCTGAACGGCTCGCCCACCGACAACAACGCCACCCTGTTCAAGCAGGGCTACGACGGCGTGCTGTCCAAGATGAGCCAGTACAAGAAGGTCGACGACCAGTCCGTGCCCGACTGGGACAACCAGCAGGCCGGCACCATCTTCGAGCAGATGTACACCAAGGCCGACGGCAAGATCGACGGCGTCCTGGCCGCCAACGACGGCCTCGGCAACGCCGCCATCGCCATCCTCAAGAAGAACAACGCCAACGGCGACGTCCCGGTCACCGGCCAGGACGCCACCGTCCAGGGCCTGCAGAACATCCTCAACGGCGACCAGTGCATGACCGTCTACAAGGCGATCAAGAAGGAGGCCGACGCGGCCGCGGCGCTGGCCGTCGGGCTGGCCAAGGGCGAGCAGGGCTCGGCCCCTGACACCGTCAAGGACCCCGAGAGCGGCGCCGACGTCCCCTCGGTCCTGCTGGAGCCGCAGGCCATCACCATCGACAACGTCAACGACGTCGTGGCTGACGGGTACGTGACCAAGGAAGAGCTGTGCACCGGCGAGTTCGCGGCCAAGTGCACGGAGGCAGGCGTCGAGTAGCGGGCAGGCCCATCCT
Source organism: uncultured Actinomycetes bacterium (assembly GCA_937881255.1). Taxonomy (GTDB): domain Bacteria; phylum Actinomycetota; class CALGFH01; order CALGFH01; family CALGFH01; genus CALGFH01. Next base: position 17,148 of record CALGFH010000252.1, on the reverse strand, counting down.
CCCGGGCACCCGGCCTCCGCCGGGTGCCCGGGACGGTCCCGACCAATGAGGAGTCGCGCGTGACCGCGAACGCGACCGAGAACGGAACCCCGATCCTCCAGCTTCGGGGCATCAACAAGAGCTTCGGGCCGGTGCACGTCCTCAAGCAGGTGAACTTCGCCGCCTACCCCGGTCAGGTCACCGCCCTGGTGGGCGACAACGGGGCCGGCAAGTCGACCCTGATCAAGTGCATCGGCGGGATCCACCCGATCGACTCGGGCGAGTTCCTGTTCGAGGGCAAGCAGGTCACCGTCCACGGCCCGCGGGACGCCTCGGCGCTCGGGATCGAGATCGTGTACCAGGACCTCGCCCTCTGCGACAACCTCGACGTGGTCCAGAACATGTTCCTGGGCCGCGAGCAGACCACCAGCATCGTGCTCGACGAGGCCTCCATGGAGGAGCGGGCCGCCAAGACCCTCAAGTCCCTCTCGGTGCGGACCCTGCGGTCGACCCGCCAGCTGGTGGCCAGCCTGTCCGGCGGCCAGCGCCAGACCGTGGCCATCGCCAAGGCCGTGCTCTGGAACAGCAAGGTCGTGATCCTGGACGAGCCGACGGCGGCCCTCGGGGTGGCCCAGACCGAGCAGGTGCTCGCCCTGGTCCGGCGGCTGGCCGACCAGGGCCTGGCCGTGGTGCTCATCTCCCACAACCTGGTCGACGTGTTCCAGGTCGCGGACCGCATCGCCGCCCTGTACCTGGGCCAGCTGGCCGCCGAGGTCAAGGCCAAGGACGTCCGCCAGCCCCAGGTGGTGGAGCTGATCACCACCGGCCGGACCGAGGGCGTCGAGTCCGAGCTGCCAACCAGCGTCGACGAGGGGGTGACGGCATGAGCGCTCCCACCGTCGACGTTCCCGACAGCCCCGCGGAGCTGACCCGCTCGCCGTCGCTGGGCGAGTACTTCCGCAGCTATGTGGACCGGGTGCGCGGGGGTGACATCGGCTCCCTGCCGGCCATCTTCGGCCTGGTCGTGCTGGTGATCGTCTTCTCCCTGCTCCGGCCGGTGTTCTTCTCGGCCGGCAACTTCGCCAACCTGCTCACCCAGGGCGCCCCCATCACCGTGATCGCCATGGGGCTGGTGTTCGTCCTGCTGCTGGGCGAGATCGACCTGTCGGCCGGGTTCACCAGCGGCGTCTGCGCGGCCGTGCTGGCCACCCTGCTCACCGACTGGGGCTGGTCGTGGCCCCTGGGGGTGCTCGTCGCCCTGGCCGTCGGCCTGCTCATCGGGACGACCATGGGCTCGCTGGTGGCCCGGGTCGGGATCCCGTCGTTCGTGGTCACCCTGGCCGCCTTCCTGGCCTTCCAGGGCACGGTGTTGCTGATCATCGGCGAGGGCGGGAACGTCGCCATCCGCGACCAGACCATCCTGGCCATCGAGAACAAGAACGTGCCACCCGTGTGGGGCTGGATCCTGTGGGCGGTGTCGATCGGCGCCTTCGCCGCGCTCATGCTCATGCAGGCCCAGCGGCGCCGGGCCAAGGGCCTGGCCGCCGAGCCGATGGCCGTGCTCGCGGCCAAGGTGGGCGGCCTGGCCGTGCTCACCGGCATCGCCGTCTACGTGCTCAACCTCGAGCGCAGCCGCAACGCCCTGGTGATCTCCCTCAAGGGGATCCCCTGGGTGGTGCCGATCATCCTGGTGCTGCTGGTGGTGCTGAGCTTCGTGCTCGGGCGCACCGCCTACGGCCGTCATGTCTACGCCACCGGCGGCAACGCCGAGGCGGCCAGGCGGGCCGGCATCAAGGTGGCCAACATCCGCACCTCGGTGTTCATGGTCTGCTCGACCATGGCCGCCGTGGGCGGGATCATCGCCGCCTCGCGGGCCAACTCGGTCGACCCCAACGCCGGCGGCAGCAACACCCTGCTGTACGCGGTCGGGGCGGCGGTGATCGGCGGCACCAGCCTGTTCGGGGGCAAGGGCAAGGTGCGCGACGCCATCATCGGCGGCGCCGTCATCGCCGTGATCGACAACGGCATGGGGCTGCTCGGCTACAGCGCCGGCATCAAGTTCATCGTCACCGGCCTGGTGCTGCTGATCGCGGCCAGCGTCGACGCCCTGTCGCGCAAGCGGGCCCACGCCACCGGCCGCGCCTGACGGCGGAAGCGTGGTCGGCGGCCCGCCCGGTTGCCCCGATACCGGGCGGGCCGCCACACTTCGTCCATGGCGACCACCATCGTGATCCTGGTCAGGCACGCCAAGGCGGCCGACCGGTTCGACTGGACGGGCGGCGACCGCGACCGGCCCCTGATCGACAAGGGCCGCAAGCAGGCCGACCGGCTGGCCGCCGCCGTGCGCCGCGAGGAGCCGGTGCTGGTCGCGGCCAGCCCGTGGCTGCGCTGCCGCCAGACCGCGGCCCCGCTGGCCGCCACCATGGGGCTCCAGGTCGAGCTGGACGACCGGCTGGGCTACGACGCCCCCGACGTGGCCGGCTGGGTGCGGGCGGCCGTCCGCGACCATCCCGGCCGGGCCGTGGTCGCGGTCAGCCACGGCGACCTGATCCCCATGTACCTGTTCCAGACCGGCCTGGTCGACGGGTTCCCCGAGTTCCGCACCGGCTCGCTGTTCCGGCTCGAGGCCAGCCGGGGGCGGGTCGCCAAGGTCGAGCTGGTCGACCGCAAGCAGCTCAAGCGACAGCTGGGGGACGCCTCCTGAGGAACGCCGAGTACGATGAGCCGCCCATGCGGACCCGTGCCTCCTCCCCGACCGACCGTGTCGTGCCCGGCGACGGCGTCAGCCTGCACGCCCGCGACTGGGGCGGGAGCGGGCAGGCGGTGGTGCTGCTCCACGGGCTGGCCTCCAACGCCCGCATCTGGGACGGGGTCGCGTCCCGGCTGGCCGGGGCCGGCCTGCGGGTGGTCGCCCTCGACCAGCGCGGCCACGGCGCCTCCGACCAGCCCGCATCGGGCTACGACTTCGCCTCCGTCGGCCGCGACCTGTCGGCCGCCCTGGCCGCGCTCGGCATCCAGCGGCCGGTGCTGGCCGGGCACTCCTGGGGGGCGAACGTGGGCCTCCAGTTCGCGGCCGACCGGCCCGGCTCGCTGGCCGGCCTGGCCCTGGTCGACGGGGCCCTGCTGGGCGTGGCCGAGTGGGCCGGGGCGACCCGGGAGGAGGCCCGCCGCCGCATGGCCCCGCCCCGGTTCGCGGTGCCGCTGGCCGACTGGCTGGCCCGGGCCGGGCGCTTCGACGCCGGCGGGCCGGTGGGCGGCCGGCCCTGGGTCCGCGACTACCTGCGGGCCGGGGTCGAGGTCGACGACCAGGGCGTTGCCCGGTCCCGGTTCCACTTCGACAACCACATGCAGGTGGTCGACGCCCTCTACGACCAGCGGCCGCCGGCCCTGTACCCGCTGGTCGACTGCCCGGTGCTGCTCTGTGTGGCCGCCGACCCGGTCGACGGCGCGATCGCCGAGGCCAAGCGGGGCGCGGCCGTCCGCGCCGCCGAGCTGCTCCCGTCCGCCACCCTCACCTGGTTCGAGGACACGATGCACGACATCCCACTGCAGCGGCCGGCCGAGCTGGCCGCGGAGCTCGCCCGCTTCGCCGACTCCGTCAAGGAGGTGCCCGGTCGTGGGTGAGCTGCTCTCCCTCGGCGTCATGGGCATCCGGGGATCATTTTCAGAAGAGGCGGCGCTCGAGTACGCCCGCGACAACAACCTCGGCGAGATCGAGATCGTCGAGCTGCTCAACACCGAGAAGGTGCTGCGGTCGGTGGAGGCCGGCGAGGTCGACATCGGCATCTTCGCCCTCGAGAACTCCAACGGCGGGGTCGTCTACGAGAGCGTCTACGCCATGGCCGCCCACCGGTTCCGGGTGGTGGACCTGTTCGAGATCGACGTCAACCACACCCTGCTGGCCCATCCCAGCCTCCCGGGTCGCGAGAGCATCGAGCGGATCGCCTCCCACCAGCAGGCCATCCGCCAGTGCCGCATGTGGCTGCGCCACCACTTCCCCACCACCCTGGTCACCGAGGAGCCCGACACCGCCGAGGCGGCCCGCATGCTGGCCACCGGCGAGCTGCCCACCTCCACGGCCGTGATCGCGGCCGAGCGCTGCGCCGAGCTGTTCGGCCTGCGGGTGCTGGAGCGGCGCATCCAGGACCTCAAGTTCAACTTCACCACCTTCGTGGCGGCCGGCCCCCCGAAGGGATGACCTCCGAGGGCCCGGCCCACGACCGGTTCGGGGGTGCCCCGGCGGATCCGGAGGCGCGCCGGCGGGTGTCGCTGGCCGTCCGGGCCGGGGACGCGGTGACCGACCCGGCCCTCGCCCCGGCGGCGGTCGAGCTGGCCCGCCTGGCCCAGCGCCGCCTCGAGGCCCGCACCCTCGGAAGCGCCCTGCGCATCAGCGCCGGGGTCGTGCTCGCCTGGCTGGTCCTGGTCGCCCTCCCGGTCACCATCAGCACCGGCGTCCACCTGGCCGCCCTGGCCGCCGGCGTCGGCGTCGGCGCCCTCCTGTTCAGCCTCATCCTCCTGCTCGGCCGCCGCCAGCTCCACCTGGCCCGCCGGGCCGAGCAGCGCAACCTCCACCTCCTGGAGGGCCACGGGCCTGACCGCGGGCCTACAGCTCCTGGAGCAGGGCCCGGGTCTCGGTGACGAAGTAGACGAGGGCGACCAGGCCCAGGAACACCCCGACGGCCAGGCGGAGCCGGCGCTCGGCGGTCCGGATGGTCAGCGAGGCCCCGATCCTGGCCCCGGGGATCACCCCGATGGTCAGCAGCGTGGCCAGCCGCCAGTCGATGTCCCCGAGCACGGCGTGGGTGATGGTCGCCGGCACCCCGAAGATCCCCACGCAGACCAGCGAGGTCGCGATCGCCGACTTGAGCGGCAGCCCGAGCAGCTCGGTGAACGCCGGCACCATGATCACCCCCCCGCCGATCCCCAGCAGCCCCGACAGCAGCCCCGCGACCACCCCGATCCCAGCCGCCACCCACCGGGTCCGGCCCCCACCCCCGATGGCCGGACCGGTCCCGCCCTCGTCCTCGTCGCCGGCGGGATCGCTGGGACCGGTGACGGCGGTGCGCCAGGCGGTGAAGGCGAGGAGGACGGCGATCAGGAGGAGGAGCAGGTGGCCGCCGCCGGGCAGCTCGTGGGAGAGCAGGGAGCCGCCGACCACGGCGAGCAGGCCGGCGGCGGCGGCGGGGGTGATGAGGCGCCAGTCGATCAGGCCTTCGCGGCGGTAGCGGAGGGTGCCGGTGATGGCGCCGGGGAGGATGGAGGGGAGGGTGGTGCCGACGGCGACCAGGGGTTCGGCGCCGAGGGCCCGGAGGCCGGGGTTGCTGACGATCGCGCCGCCGACGCCGAACAGGGCGCTGAGGACGCCGGTGGCGAAGCCGAGGAGGAGGGTGAGGGCGTCGCGGGCCAGGCCGGGCTCCACGGCCCTAGCCGGCCGGGGCGCGCAGGGCCGTCGCCACCTCCGGCTTGGCGAACTCCTCGAAGGCGTAGGCGGCCGCCCGCACCCCCCGGTAGTAGTGGGCCAGGAGCAGGCGCTCGTTGGGGGCGTGGACCCTGTCCTCGGGCAGCATCACCCCGAGGTAGACGCAGGCCGCCCCGAGGGCGTCGGACAGGGCCCGCTCGGGGCCCGACCCGCCCTCGCGGTAGAACAGCGGGTCCTTGCCGAACGCCCTGGCCACGGCCTTGGCGGCGGCGCGGTTACCGGGGTGGTCGAGCGGGGTGCGGGCCGGCTTGACCCCGCCGTAGGAGCGGACCGAGACCTCGACGTGGTCGGGCACCCGGTCGCGGACCCAGCGCTCGAACAGCGGCTCCAGCCGGGCCGGCTCCTGGTCGGCGACGAGGCGGAACGACACCTTGGCGTGCGCGGTGGCCGGGATGATGGTCTTGGTGCCGACCCCGCTGAAGCCGCCCCAGATGCCGTTGACGTCGGCCGTGGGCCGGCCCGACATCCGCTCCAGGGGCGTGTACCCGTCCTCGCCGGGCAGGGCGCCGACCCCGGTCACGGCCTTGAGCTGGTCGGGGTCGAAGGGCAGGGCGGCCATGTTGGCCCGCTCCTCGTCGGTCAGGGCGACCACGTCGTCGTACCAGCCGGGGATGGTGATCCGCCCGGCCTCGTCCTTGAGCCCGGCCAGCAGCGTCACCAGCTCGGCGATGGCGTTGGGGACAGCGCCCCCGAACGATCCCGAGTGCAGGTCGGCCGGGGCGGTGCGCAGGTCGACCTGGAAGTAGATGAGCCCGCGCATGGCCGTGACCAGCGACGGCACGTCCTCGGCGACCATCCCGGTGTCGGAGACGAGGATCAGGTCGCAGGCCAGCCGGTCGGCGTGCTCGCCAAGGAACGCGTCGATGGTCGGCGACCCCGACTCCTCCTCCCCCTCCACGAAGAACTTGACGTTGACCGGCAGGCGGCCGTCGGCGGCCAGCAGGTGCCGGATGGCCGAGACCTGGAAGTGGATCTGGCCCTTGTCGTCGGAGGCGCCGCGGGCGTGCAGGCAGCCGTCGCGCACGGTCGGCTCGAACGGTGGGGTGGCCCACTCCTCGAGGGGGTCGGCCGGCTGCACGTCGTGGTGGCCGTACACGGTGATCGTCGGGGCGTCGGTCCCGGCCCCCAGCCACTCGCCGTACACGGCCGGCAGGCCGCCGTCGGCGGCCAGGACCTCGGTGTCGAGCCCGGCCGCCTCCATCAGCCCGGCCAGGTGCTCGGCCGAGCGGCGCACGTCACCGGCGCGCTCGGGGTCGCTGGAGATCGAGGGGATGGCGCACCACTCGGACAGCTCGCGCACGAGCGCGTCCGCCTCGGCCTGCACGAAGGCATCGATGTCGGCCACGGGCTCTCCTGGGAAGCGCGCTGAAGTGGACCAAACGGCGACAGGAGGCTACCAGAGGGCCCCGGCGTTGGTCGGGTCGCTGCCGGTCCGTCCGGTTGGCCCTATCCTGCTGGGATGCTGTCGACGGTGCGGATCGGCATGGTCGGGGCGGGCGCGGTCGCGGCCCGCCACCTGCGGACCCTGCTGGCCATGGACGGGGTCGAGGTGGCCGCGGTCGCCGACCCGGCCCTGGAGCGGGCCAAGGAGCTGGCCGCCGAGGCCGGGGCGGCCGTCTACCCCAATCACATGGAGCTGCTGGAGGCCGAGCGCCTGGACGCCGTCTACATCTGCGTCCCGCCGTTCGCCCACGGCGCCCCCGAGCTGGCCGTGATCGACGCCGGGCTGCCCATGTTCGTGGAGAAGCCGGTGGCGATCGACCAGGAGACGGCCGCCGCCATCGCCGCCCGTCTGGCCGGGCGGTCGCTGGTCACCTGCACCGGCTACCACTGGCGCTGGCTGGACATCTTCGACCGGGCGGCCGCCCTGCTGGCCGACCGTCCGGCCCGCCTCGTCCAGTGCTGGTGGCTGGACAAGGTGCCCCCGCCCCCCTGGTGGCTGCGCCGCGACGGGTCGGGCGGCCAGACGATCGAGCAGACCACCCACGTCCTCGACGCCGCCCGGGGCCTGGCCGGGGACGTGACCGAAGCCCACGCCTTCGGAGCGGGAGCGGCCACGGCGGACGACATCCACGACGTGTCCGTGGCCAGCCTGCGGTTCGCGTCGGGGGCGGTGGGGACGGTGGCGTCCACCTGCCTGCTGCCGCGGCTGCACCGGGCCGGGGTGCAGGTGGTCGCGGACGGGCTGTCGCTGGAGCTGTCCGAGACCGAGCTGGTGGTCGAGGTGGACGGCCGGCGCGACGGCTGGACGGCGGACGGCGACGCCCGGCCCCGGCCCGACCGCGACTTCGTCGCCGCGGTCCGGGGGGACGAGGACCGGATCCGGGTGCCCTGGCCCGAGGCCTACCGGACCCACCTGCTGGCCTGCGCCATCACCCGCTCGGCGGACGAGGGCCGGCCGGTTCCTGTGCCGGAGGGGTCCGGGGAACCCCAAGGGGGTGCCCCGGTGGATCGGGGTCGCACCGATGGCTGACCGGCGGCCGGTGCGGCTGCTGGTGATCGAGCGGCCGGGGGTGGCCCGGCTGGTCGACGAGGACGAGCCGGCCCCGGCCGGGGGCCAGTTCCGGCTGGAGACCCTCTACACCGGGCTGTCGGCCGGCACCGAGCTGACCTACTTCAAGGGCACCAACCCGTACCTGCACGCGGCCTGGGACGAGCGCCTTGGGGTGTTCCGGCGCGACCGGCCGGCGACCGGCTTCCCGGTCCGCGCCCCCGGCTACATGGAGGTCGGGCGGGTCAGCGAGACCAGCAGCGACGCCGTTGCCGTTGGCGACCTGGTCGCCATGGCCTACGGCCACAAGACCGCCCGCACCGTCGACCCGGCGGTGGACCGGTTCCTGCCCCTGCCGCCCGACCTCGACCCGGTGCTCGGCATCTACGTCGCCCACATGGGCCCGATCTGCGCCAACGGGCTGCTCCACGCGGCCGCCGACGCCGCCGGGCCGGGCGCGCTGCAGCTCGGCGACGGGGTCAGGGGCCGCAACGTGCTGGTCACCGGGGCCGGGGTGGTCGGGCTGCTGGTCGCCCTCCTGGCCCGCCACCACGGGGCGGCCGAGGTGATGGTGGCCGACGCCACCCCGGCCCGGCTGGCCGCCGCCAGGGCGCTCGGCCTGGACGCGGTCGAGGACGCCGACGGCACCGCCTGGCGGGCGGTGAAGGACCGCTGGCGCCGCGACCCCACCGACTGCGGGGCCGACGTCGTCTTCCAGTGCCGGGGCCGGACGGCCGCCCTGGCCGGCGCCCTGCGCAGCCTCCGGCCCCAGGGCACGGTCGTCGACCTCGCCTTCTACCAGGGCGGGGCCCCCGACCTGGCCCTCGGCGAGGAGTTCCACCACAACGGGCTGACCATCCGCTGCGCCCAGATCGGCCGGGTCCCCCGGGGCACGGCCCACCTGTGGGACCGGCGTCGCCTGGCCGCCGAGACGATCGACCTGCTGCGTGCATGTGGCCCGGCGATGCGGGAGCATCTGGTCACCGACCTGGTCCCGCTCGGCGACGCGCCGGATCTGCTGGCCGACCTGGCCAGCCGCCGCCGCCACGTCCTCCAGGCGGTGTTCGCCTGCCCGGCCGCCACGGCCTAGAGGAGACGGGAGAGGGGACGCTGATGGACACCGCCAGCGGATGGGTCGTCGTCGGCATCGACAACGGCGGGACCAGCAACAACGCCACGGTCCTTGACGGGTCGGGGCGCTTTCTGGTCGACCGGCTGGTGGAGATGCCGAGCCTGGTCACCGAGGGCCCCGAGGTGGCCGTCGAGGCCATGGCCAAGGCCCTGGACAACGTCCTCGACCTCACCGGCATCCCGCTGGAGGCGGTCCGGGGGGTGGGGCTGGACACGCCCGGCCCGGCCTCGGCCGACGGGGTCATCTCCTCCAAGGGGGCCACCAACTTCGCCCAGCCAGCGTGGCGAGGTTTCGACATCCGGGGGGCGCTGGAGGCTCGCCTGGGGTTGCCGGTGATCTACAACAACGACGCCAACGCGGCCGCCCTGTACGCCCACCACGTCCGCTTCGGGGACGCGGCGGCCGGCCACTCATCCGTGTCGGCCATCGTCGGCACCGGCCTGGGCGGTGGGGTGATCGAGGGCGGCCGGGTCGTCAAGGGCGCGGCCGGCATGGCCGGCGAGCTCGGCCACGTCCAGATCCCCATGCACGGCCTGCTGGCCGAGGGCCAGCCCCTGCCCACCTGCAACTGCGGCTTCGTCGGCGACGCCGAGAGCATCGCCTCCCTCACCGGGATCGAGAAGAACCTGCTCCCCTACTGGCTGACCCGGTTCGAGAACCACGAGCTGAGCCAGGTCGGGTCGCTCAGGCAGGCGGCCAAGATGGTGCGGGCCCTTGGCGAGCGGGAGGACCCGCTGGCCCTGCGCATCTTCGAGCAGCAGGCGATGGCCATCGGCCGGCTGTTCACCATCGCGGCCAACTACAGCGACCCCGACACCTACTTCCTCGGCGGCGGGGTGGTCGAGACCACCCCCAAGTTCCGGCAGTGGTTCCTGGCCCAGGTGCGCCAGCACACCGCCCTGCGGGAGGAGCAGGCCCGGGTGGCGACCCTTGCCCTGGTCCCCGACCTGGACATGGCCGGGGCCCGCGGGGCCGCGATCGCCGCCCTTGGCGCGCTTCAGGCCCCGGTCCGGGCCAGGACCTCCCTGTAGAGGCGCAGGTAGCCCTCGGCCATCGTCCCGGCCGAGAACCGCTCCTCGACCGAGCGCCGGCAGGCCGCCGGGTCGATCTCGCCGGCCCGGAGCATGAGCTGGGCGAACTCCGACTCGTCGTCGGCCAGGAAGCCGTTGCGGCCGTGCTCGATGATCTCGGGCAGGGCCCCCCGGCGGGTCGCGATCACCGGGGTGCCGCAGGCCAGCGCCTCGATCGCCGCCGTCGCCCCCGGCTCCTCCCAGGAGATCGGCATCAGCGCCGCCCGGGCCCGGCCGACCAGCTCGTCCTTGGCGGGCCCGCCGACCGTGCCCACCCAGCGGATCCGCTCCCCGTCCTCGAACGGCTGCACGGCGTCCAGGTAGTGGCGCACGTCGCCGTAGCCGTGGAGCGGGCTGGCCGGGTCCTCGAGGGCCGCGAACAGCTCCGGCGGGGAGGGCACGCCGGCCACCGGGCCGGCCATGACCAGCGGCACCCCCAGCTCCTTGCAGATGCGGGCGGCCACGGCCTGGCCCTTGAACGGGGTGACCCGCCCGAAGACCAGGAAGTCCTCGCCCTTGACCTGCCGGAACCGGTGGGCGGCCAGGTCGACGCCCAGGTGGACGGCGCCCAGGCTCTGGTCGCGGAGGTTGGCCGGGGCGGTGCGGAGCTGGGCGTTGGAGACGCCGTTGAAGAACACCCGCCCGCCGCCGTCGAAGGAGCCGTAGAACTCGGGGTGCTTGCGCAGGTCCCAGTGGAGGGTCTGGAGCACCGGCGGGGCGGCCCCGTGGAGCGCCCCGAGCACGCTCGGCCCGACCACCTCCAGGTGGTCGTGGACCAGGTCGATGTCGGGCCGCTCGCGCAGGGTCTCAAGGACGGTGGCCATGTGGGCGTGGGTGATGCCCATGACCTGGGCGTACGGGCCGGCCAGGCGCCCGAACTGGCCGTGGGGGAAGGCGCAGCGGCGGTCGTCGACCTCGATCGTGCTCTCCTCGACGGTGCACAGCACCACCTCGACCCCCCGGGCCCGGAGCTCCGGGATCAGGGTGGCGAGCACGTTCTCGATGCCCCCGTAGTCCGGCGGCGGCACCGGCAGCCAGGGGCCGGCGTTGATCAACACGGTCAGGGTCATACAGATCCCGCAAACTCGGTTGTTCCGGACCCGCCCCATGTTGCCACCGGCGGCCCCCGCCAAACCTCCAGAGGCCCGGCCGCCCCGTCAGGCCCGGGGGAACCGGAGCACGCGGTCGTCGTCGGCGGCCGGGTCGCCGCGGCCGTCGCGGTTGCTGGTCAGGACCCAGAGGGCGCCGTCGGCGGCCACGGCGGCGTGGCGCAGCCGGCCGTAGGACCCGGCCAGGACGGCCGCCGGCTCGCCGGTCCCTCCGGCACCGTCGAGGGGGACCGTCCACAGCCGCTCGCCCCGGAGGGCGGCCACGTACATGGTGTCGCCGGCGATCGCGGCCCCGCTGGGCGAGGCCTGGGCGGTCGGCCAGGTGACCAGCGGGTCGCGGTACCGGTCCCCGCCGCCGGTGCCCTCGACCTCCGGCCAGCCGTAGTTGCCGCCACGCTCGATCCGGTTGATCTCGTCGACCCGGTTCTGCCCGAACTCGGTGGCGAACATCCGCCCCTGCCCGTCCCAGGCCAGCCCCTGCACGTTGCGGTGCCCGAGGGTCCACACCGGCGACCCCGGGTCGGGGTTGTCGGCCGGGATGCCCCCGTCGGGCTCCAATCGTAGAATTTTGCCGCCCAGGCTGCCCGGGTCCTGGGCGCTGCTCCCCTCGGAGGCGTCGCCGGTCCCGGCGTACAGCATCCCGTCGGGCCCGAAGGCGATCCGCCCGCCGTTGTGGATCCCGGCCTTGGGGATCCCCTCCAGCAGCACCTCGAGCTGGCCGCCGCCGAGCCGGAAGCGGACGATCCGGTTGTCGGCGCTGGTGCTGAAGTAGGCGTAGACGAGCTGGTCCTCCTCGAACTCGGGCGAGACAGCCAGCCCCAGCAGCCCGCCCTCGCCCCCCGCGGCCACCCCGGGCACGGTCAGGGCCTCCCGCGCCTCCGAGCCCGGCCCGACCCGCAGGATCCGCCCGCTGTCCCGCTCCGAGACCAGCGCGCCCCCGTCGGGCAGGAAGGCCAGCCCCCACGGCGCCTCCAGCCCGCCGGCCACCACCTCCGGCTCCCCGAACCCGGCCCCGATCCCCGGCTCCCCACCGGGATCGTCCTCCCCCACCCCGGGCACCACCCCGCACCCGGCCAGCACCAGGCAGGCCACCAGGAGCGCCGGGACGGGACGGAGACGGGCCATCACCGGTCCATGGTCGTCCCCGCCCGCTCAAGCCGGCATAAGCGAGCGGGCCCGCCTAGGCGACCAGCCCCTGGCTGCGCAGCGCCACCTGGAGGTCGTGGGGGTTGGAGGCGACGCCGAGGGCGTCCTCGAGCTCGATCTGGCCCTCGCGGTAGAGGGCGATGAGGTGCTGGTCGAAGGTCTGCATGCCGTAGAAGCCGCTCTCGGCCATGATCGAGGTGAGGTCGCCGGTGCGCTCCGCGTCGGCGATGGCCTCCGCCGTTCGGCCGGTGTTGACCATGACCTCCAGGACGGCGATGCGGCCGCCGTCGCCGGCCCGGCGGACCAGGCGCTGGCCGACGATGCCGCGCAGGGCGGCGGCCAGCGACAGGCGGACCTGGCGCTGCTGGAAGGGCGGGAACAGGTCGATGCAGCGGTTGACGGTCTCGGCGGCGTCGGTGGTGTGGAGGGTTGAGAGGACCAGGTGGCCGGTCTCGGCCGCGGCCAGGGCGTTCTTGAGGGTCTCGGAGTCCCGGACCTCGCCGACCAGGATGACGTCGGGGTCCTGGCGCATGGCGGCCCGCATGGCGATGGTGAAGTCGTCGGTGTCGACCCGGACCTCGCGCTGGTTGACCATGCCGAGCTTGTCGGCGTGGAGCACCTCGATCGGATCCTCGATCGTAACAATATGGACAGCCCGGTTGGCGTTGACGTGGTCGATCATGGCCGCCAGGGTGGTGGTCTTGCCCGAGCCGGTCGGGCCGGTGACCAGCACCAGGCCGCGGGGCTGCTCGGCCAGGCGGGCGATCACCGGGGGCAGGCCCAGCTCGGCGATGGACATCGCCCCCTCCTGGACCCGCCGCAGCACCAGCCCGACCGAGCCGCGCTGGCGGAAGGCGTTGACCCGGAACCGCCCCACCCCCGGCAGCGAGTAGGCGAAGTCGGCCTCGTTGGTCCGCTGGAACTGCTCGTGCAGGTCGGGGCGGATCAGCTCGCGGAGCAGGGTCTCGGCCGCCTCGGGGGTGAGGGTCGGGCCGTCGAGGACGACCAGGTTCCCGTCCACCCGCATGCGCGGTGGCGACCCGACCTTGAGATGCAGGTCCGACCCCTTGGCGGCGACCAGCGCCTCCATCCAGGCCATCATGCTCGACACCGCTCGCTCTCCCCCTCCCCGGGGCGCACGCCTGTTGCAGGCACCCCTTGAACGGGTCGGCCCCTGCCAGGCATGGCTTGAGCGACTCGGATGGTTGAAGCCGTCCCGGGCGTGCAAGGATTCCTGGGTATCCCGGACCCGGAACGACCAGGAGGCCCTTGCCATGGCCGGCTCGATGACCGAGATCCCCGTCAACGGCGACGCGGTCCCCGCCTACATCTCCCTGCCCCCCTCGGGCAGCGGGCCGGGCGTTGTGGTCATCCAGGAGTGGTGGGGGCTGGTCCCCCACATCCGCAACGTCGCCGACCGGCTGGCCGCCCAGGGGTTCGTGGCCGTCGCCCCCGACCTGTACCGGGGCAAGGAGACCACCGAGCCCGACGAGGCGGGGAAGCTCGTCATGGAGATGCAGCTGGGCCAGGCGGCCAAGGACATGGCGGCCGCGGTCGACGCCCTGCTGGCCATGCCGGAGACCACCGGCCAGGGGGCCGGGGTGGTCGGCTTCTGCGTCGGGGGCGGGCTGGCCCTGTTCCTGGCCTCGCAGAAGCCCGAGGTCACGGCGGTCGTCTGCTACTACGGCTTCCCCCGCGACGGCATGGAGTGGGACCTGTCGGCGGTCAAGGCGGCCGTGCTCGGCCATTTCGCCGAGCACGACGACTTCGCCCCACCGGAGGTGGTGGAGCGCATCGAGGGCGAGCTGCGCGACGCCGGGGTGGACGTGACCTTCCACCACTATCCGGGCACCAGCCACGCCTTCTTCAACGACGACCGGCCCGAGGTCCACGACGCCGAGGCGGCCGACACCTCCTGGCAGCGGTCGCTCGAGTTCCTCCGCGCCCACCTCGGCGAAACGTCCTGAGGCGGACGATGGTCGGGTATGCTGACCGGCGAAGGGGAGTAGTCCAGCGGGGCAGGGGCCCCGACGAGCACGCCGTCAGGACGGTGGGCGCCAGCGCCCACCCGGCGCCTCACCCGGGTCGCGGGCGGACGAGACCTTCGAGCCGTCTGGCGTTCCCCCAGGGACCCGACCAAGCCGGAGGACTCTTTGGCAGCTGAGCCCGAGCAGACCGAGGTCCACCGCAAGAGCGGGCCGGTCCCGCTGGCGCTGGCGCTGGCCGCCTGCATCCCCGGCGCCTACCTCGGCCTGGCCGAGCTGTTCCACTTCGGCCACCCCGAGCTGGCCCCGCCGATGCTGGCCCTGACCTACGGGGTGGCGGTGATCGGGGCGGCGTTCGTGCTCGCCTGGGCGGCCGAGGCGGCTCAGCTCGACGTGTCGGCCAGCCTGGCCATCGGCGTCCTGGCCCTGATCGCGGTCCTGCCCGAGTACGCGGTCGGCTTCGTGTTCGCCTGGAAGGGCGGCAACGACGTCGAGCAGTACGGCTCCAGCTGCAAGCCGCCCGACTTCGAGGGGGCCTCCAACTGCGACCTGGTGCTGGCCAACATGACCGGGGCCAACCGGCTGCTGATCGGCATCGGCTGGTCGATGATCGTGTTCATCGCCTACTGGCAGTGGCGGCGCAAGGGCGAGCGCCACGAGGGCGTCACCATGGAGCGCACCAAGGCGGTGGAGCTGGCCTACCTCTCGCTGGCCTGCGCCTATTGCCTGACCCTGCCCCTCAAGAGCTCCGTGACCCTGATCGACACGGTCATCCTGGTCAGCATCTTCATCGCCTACACCCTGCGGATCTCCAAGGCCCCCCAGACCGAGCCCGACCTGATCGGCCCGGCGGCCTGGGTCGGGGCGATGAGCAAACGGGCCAGGCGGACCAGCGTGCTGTCGATGTTCGCCGTCGCCGGTGTGGTGATCCTGCTGGTCGCCGAGCACTTCGCCGAGTCGCTGGTCGAGACCGGGACCGAGCTCGGGGTGAGCGAGTTCCTGCTCGTCCAGTGGGTGGCCCCGCTGGCCTCGGAGGCGCCGGAGCTGCTGGTGGTGGCGTTGTACGCCTGGCGGCTGAAGACCAGCGAGGCGCTCACGGCGGTGGTCTCCTCCAAGATCAACCAGTGGACGCTGCTGGTCGGCACCCTGCCGCTGGTGTTCGCGATCGCCTCGGGCAGCCTCAACGGCCTGCCGGTCGAGACCGCCCAGCGCGAAGAGGTGCTGCTCACCGCCGCCCAGACCGTGTTCGCGGTCGCGCTCCTGGTCAACCTGTCGATCTCGCTCCGGGAGGCGTTCGCCCTCTTCGGGCTGTTCTGGGCGCAGTTCATCCTCGGGGCGGTGGTACCTCCGTCGTACAAGGGCGCCGAGCTGCTGATCCTGTCGGCGGTCTACATCCTGCTCGGGCTGTGGATCCTGGTCCGCAAGCGCGGCGACTTCCGCCATCTGCTCCGCGACGGCTTCCGCACCCCCTACAGCGAGCTCGAGCCGGAGGCGGCCGCCGGCGGGCCGTCCCAGTCTCAGGTCACGAAGTAGAAGATCAGTCCCAGCACGGCGTACACGGCCAGCAGCTGGAGGCCCTCGAACCAGGTCGACTCGCCCTCCTGGGTGACCTGGTTGGCGACCAGGATGGCCAGGAAGATGGCCCCGATCTCGAAGCCGTTGAACACCAGGGCCATCGGGAACGGCCCGACCACGAACGACAGCAGGACCAGCACCGGGGCCACGAACAGGGCGATCTGGGCCGAGGAGCCGATGGCGATGTTGACCGCCAGGTCCATCTTGTCGCGCATGGCGAAGTAGATGGCCACCCAGTGCTCGGCCGCGTTGCCGACGATCGCGACCACGATGATGCCGACGAAGAACGGCGACAGGCCGAGGTTCTCCGACGCCTCGGTGATGGACCCGACCAGGATCTCCGACATCACCCCGACGGCCACGCCGGCGATGGCCAGCATGGTCACGGCCCGCCGGACCGACCAGGGCTCGCCGCCGTGGTCCTCCTCGTCGTGGGAGGGGTTGAACAGGTCGCGGTGGGTCCGCAGGGAGAACCACAGCCCGGCCGCATAGGTGGTCAGCAGGATCACCGAGACCCCGACCGAGAGCCGGTCCAGGTCGGCCGGGAAGTCGAGCGCCTCGTCGGCGGGCCGGGGCAGGCCGGCCCCGGCCACCAGCTCGAAGATGGCCGGCATGACCAGGGCCACGGCGGCCAGCAGCAGCATCAGCGACTGGACGTTGGCGGCGGTGCGGTCGAAGCGCTGGCGGTCGCGCCGCAGGCCCCCGGCCAGCATGGCCGCTCCCATGACGAGCAGGATGTTGCCGAGGATGGAGCCGACCACCGACGCCTTGACGACCTCCTGGAGGCCCTCGTTGAGGGCGAACAGGGCGATCACGAGCTCGGGGAAGTTGCCGAAGGTGACGTTGAGGAAGCCGCCGATGCCGGGCCCGGAGCGGGCCGCCAGCTCCTCGGTCGACCGGCCCATCAGGGCCGCGGTCGGGATCACCCCGAGGGCGGCGGCCACGAAGATCGGGGTGGCCCCGGCATGCACCAGCTCCAGGGCGATCGCCACCGGGATGAACGGCACCAGCAGGTACGGCCAGCCGTCCCCGCTGAGCAGGAACGTCTTGAGGTTGAAGCGGGGCTTGAGGTCGGCGGGGGCGGTCATCGGCGGCTGCTCCTAGACGGGCTCCGGGGTCTCCGGTGCTGGTGGCTGCTCGGTGGCGGCCCGGTCCAGTGCCGGGACCGGGTCGCGGGGCTCG
>CALGFH010000251.1 GCA_937881255.1 uncultured Actinomycetes bacterium | reverse complement strand
AAACGAGGAGCCGTGTGAGGATTGCCGTGAGGTCGGTGCCCAGCGCTCACGCACGCGGCTTGGTGCCACGGCGTGCACTGGTCAGACTGTGGTCCCTGGGTGCAGGGTGACGTTGCCGAGCCCGCAGCGCGGCGATCGCCCCTGGGGGAGGGGTGCCGACGCAGGATCCACACCGCAAAGGAGAACGACCGGTCGTTGGTCGGGTCGCTGGTGTGCTCGAGTGCACAACCGTCAGCTCCCGGCCCCTCCGCGACCGCTGCGGGTCAGCCGTCCCGCGGGGCGGCGCTCGTTGTCACCCTGTCAGGCTTCGCCCCAGAGCATGGCGGCAAGCTCTTTGCACTTGGGGCAGACGGGGAAGCGTTGGGGATCGCGAATTGGAGGAAATCGGAATCCACAAAGTGCCGTAATGGTGCCGCCTTCGATGGCGGCGCGGGTGATCTCCTCCTTGCGGGCGTAGTGAGCGTAGCCATCGCCCTCCCCAGTGTCAGTCTCATGTGGCGCTGGCTTGGTCTTGGTCTCGGTGGCCATGTCCCGCACTCCCGGTTGCATCAGGCTGGAATCAGTCCCAGCTGCGCCAGGAACGGCGCATCTTGGCCAGGTTGATCACTGGGCGGACATCCAACAACGTTCACTTGTGCCCGCAGAGGGCGGTGACGGTGCCGCCGAGCACGGCCGCCTTGGCGATCTCGTCCTTGCGGGCGTAGTGGGCGTAGCCGTCGTCCTCGCCGGTATCGGCGTCGGACTCGATCGGGCGGGTCTCGGTGCTCGGCATCGTCGGCTCCTCGGCAGGCGCTTGCGCCCGCCATTCTGCGCCGATTCCCCCCGCCCGCGCACTCCGGACCCACCGTGAGCGGCCGGACCGCCGTGAGGGCGCACCCCGGGCGCATGATGAGCGGGCGGACCGCTGTTGGCGCGCATGGTGGAAGCCGGCTCAGCGGCCGGTGGAGGAGAAGTGCTGGTAGTCGCGGGAGCCGGACCAGTAGCCGCCCCAGCGCCAGCCGGCGGCGGCGAACGCCCGCACGACCACGTCGTTGGCGTGGATCATCCCGGCGGCCCGGCGGGCCCGGTTGGCGTACGGGCGGCCGGCCGGCGGCGACACCCGACCGCCGCGGGTCACGTACGGGTTGCGCAGCGGGTTGAGGTCGATCGCGCGACCGAAGGCGTGCTCCGACCAGCTGCTGGAGCCCGACACCCGGCGGCAGTTGAACCCCGAGGTGTTGTTGGCCGCCATCGACCGGTCGTCGTCGGCCCGGTAGGCGTCGACCAGCTTCAGCCGCTGGATCGGGTAGCGCGCCTTGAACAGCTTGCCCAGCACGACCAGGATCCGCCGGGCGTGGTCGCGGTGGACGATCAGCTCGCCCTGGTGGACCCGCTTGTCGAAGCCCCAGTAGTCGGCCCGCAGCAGCCGCAGCTCCACCGGCCCCACCGGGCACCCCCGGCGCCACGAGTACCGCACCCGCTTCCGGACCGCGTCACGCCCGGTCACGATGCTCCCCCGGAACCGCGGCGCGGCCTCCACCGACGCCGGCCCCTGGCCCCCGGGCGCGGCCTGGCCGGCCGGACCAGCCTGCGTCCCGGGCGCGGCCTGGCCCCCGGGCGCGGCCTGGGTGGTGGACCCGGACTTCACGGCCGTGCCGTCGCCGGCGCCTGGCGGGGCTGCGCCGCCCGACCCACCGTTGGTGGTCCCGCACCCGGCCATGGCGAGGCAGGCGAGGATCAGCAGCAGCGGCGGCAGGCAGCGCTTCAGGGGCGGCAGGGTTGGCTTCATAGGTTGTTGTCTCGTCCCCGTGGCCCTCCCTCTTGAGCGCCGGGCGGCGGCGTATGGTGAGGCCTGTCCCTTCCAGGCTGAAGGAGCCTACCTGCGCACGCGTGGCCTCGGACCCGACTTCGCCAGATTGTGGACAGCCAATGCCGTGTCCAACCTGGGCGACGGCGTCACCCTGGTCGCGGGGCCGCTGCTGGCCGCGTCGCTGACCCGCGACCCGCGGCTGGTGGCCGGCCTGGCGGTCGCCCAGCGGCTCCCATGGCTGCTGTTCTCACTGGTCAGCGGGGCGCTGGTCGACCGGCTGGACCGCCGCCTGCTGATGGTACGGGTCGACGCGGCGCGCTCTGTGGCCGTCGGGCTGCTCGGGGTGGCCGTGCTCGCCGACGCCGCCACCCTGCCGCTGCTGTACGCGGTCTTCTTCGCCCTCGGCACCGCCGAGACCCTGTTCGACAACGCCGCCGTCTCGATCCTGCCCTCGGTCGTCCCCAGGGAGCAGCTGGCCAGGGCCAACGGCCGCCTCCTCGGGGTCCAGATGGTGGCCAACGAGCTGGTCGCCCCGCCGTTGGGCGGGCTGCTGTTCGCGACCGCCGCCGCGGTGCCGTTCCTGCTCGACGCGGGATCGTTCGCGGCCGCGGCCGCCCTGGTCGCGGCCATGAGCGGCCGGTTCCGGGTCGAGCGGCCCGAGGGCACCGCCCCGACCACCCTCCGGAGCGAGATCGCCGAGGGCGTGCGCTGGCTGGCCCGGCACCGGCTGCTGCGCATCCTGGCCGTGGCCATCGCGCTGATGAACCTGACCCTGTCGGCCACCCTGTCGATCTCGGTCCTCTACGCCCAGGAGCGGCTGGGGCTCGGCTCGGTCGGCTACGGCCTGCTGCTCTCCTCGATGGCCGTCGGCGGGATCTCGGCCAGCCTGGTCGCCGAGCGGGTCATCGGCTGGCTCGGCCCGGCCACCACCATGCGGCTCGGCCTGGTCATCGAGTCCTCGACCCACCTCGTGCTGGCCCTGGCCCGCAGCCCGTTCCTGGTCGGGGTGATCTTCGCCCTGTTCGGCTTCCACGCCATGACCTGGAGCGTGATCAGCGTGTCGCTGCGCCAGGAGCTGATCCCGGCCCGGCTGCTCGGCCGGGTCAACAGCGCCTACGCCCTGTTCGGCTTCGGGTCGCTGTCGCTGGGCGCCATCGCCGGCGGGGTGCTGGCCGCCCGCTACGGGCTGACCGCGCCCTTCTGGTGCAGCTTCGCCGCCATGACCGTGCTCACCCTGGCCTGCTGGCCGATCCTCAGCGCCCGGGCCGTGGCCCAGGCCCGCGCCCAGGCGGCCGGCGGCCGAGACGGCCCATGAAGCTCCCACCGGAAGAGCCGGCGGCCGGCCCCTGGCGGGTCGAGCCCATCGCCGACGTGGCGGGCACGCTGCTCGGCCGGCCTCCGGCGCCCGACGGCCGGCCCATGATCCTCGCCGTCGACGGCCGCGGCTCCAGCGGCAAGACCAGCCTGTCGCGGCGGCTCGCCGGGGCGGTTCCGGGGGCGGCCGTCGTCCACACCGACGACATCGCCTGGTGGCACGCCGCCTTCGACTGGGCCGGCCTCGCCCTGCTGGTCGTCGAGGGCGTCGGGTCGTCCCGCCGGGCGCTGGCCCACCTGCTCGACGCCGGCGTCTGGGTCCAGTCCGACCTGGACGAGATCGACCGGCGCAACGCCGTCCGCGTCCAGGCCGGCGAGATCTCCCCGGCCGCCTTCGACTCCTGGATGGCCGAGGAGCGCCCGTTCCTGGCCGCCGACCGGCCCTGGGAGCGGGCCCGCCTGGTCGTGGCCGGCACGCCGCCGCTCGGCCACGACCCCCGGACCGAGCTGGTCGTGGCCGACCCGCCGCCCCTGCTCAGGCGTTGACGTTGGCCATGTGCTCGGGGGTGTAGCGCTCGCCGGCCGCCGACCCCTTGGGCGTGACGTCCTCGATCGCGGCCAGGTCCTCGGCGGTGAGCTCGACCTCCAGGGCGACGGCGTTCTCCTCCAGGTAGCTGCGGCGCTTGGTCCCGGGGATGGGCACCACGTCGCCGCCCTGGGCCAGCACCCAGGCGATCGCCAGCTGGCTCGGGGTGATCCCCTTGCCGGCGGCCAGCTCCCGCACCCGCGCCACCAGCTCAAGGTTGCGGTCGAAGTTCTCCCCGGTGAACCGCGGGTGGTTGCGCCGGAAGTCGTCGGCGCCGAAGTCGTCTGGGCTGGTGATCTGCCCCGACAGGAACCCCCGCCCGAGCGGGCTGTAGGCGACCACCCCGATCCCCAGCTCGCGCAGGGTCCCCAGCAGCTCGTCCTCCAGGTCGCGGGTGAACAGCGACCACTCGTACTGCCCGGCGCTGATCGGGTGCACGGCATGGGCCCGCCGCACCGTCGCCGGTGCCGCCTCGGAGATCCCCAGGTGCCGCACCTTCCCGGCCGCGACCAGCTCGGCCATCGCCCCCCAGGTCTCCTCGACCGGCACCGACCGGTCCACCCGGTGCTGGTAGTACAGGTCGATGTGGTCGACCCCGAGCCGCTCCAGCGACGCGTCGCAGGCCCGCCGCACGTACTCCGGCTCCCCGTTGACCCGGATGAAGCTGCCGTCCTCGCGCCGCTGGTTCCCGAACTTGGTCGCCAGCACGACCTCGTCCCGCCGGCCGGCGATCGCCCGGCCGACCAGCCGCTCGTTGGTGAACGGCCCGTACATGTCGGCGGTGTCCAGGAAGGTCATCCCCAGGTCCAGCGCCCGGTGCACGGTGGCCACCGACTCCCGCTCGTCCGCCGGCCCGTAGGACTGGCTCATCCCCATGCACCCCAGCCCCAGCGCCGACACCACCAGCCCCTGGCCGAGCGCCCGCTGTTCCATGCGCATGGTGGCTAGGACTGGAACCGGGTCTGGGCGCGGAGGACGTCGTGGTGGCGTTCCTCCAGGACCTCCTTGTCGCGGACGACCAGGACCGGGCAGGCCGAGAGCTGGGTCAGCTTGTTGGCGACGCTGCCGATCAGCAGCCCGCCCAGGGCGGAGTGGCCGTGGGAGCCGACCACGATCAGGCTGGCACCCAGCTCACGGGCGTGCTCGAGGATGGCCCCGGCCGGGGAGCCTCCGGTGCTGGGCCGGACGGCCCCCTCAGCGGTCACCCCGGCGCCCTTGAGCTCCTCGACGATGCCGTCGACCAGCGCCTGGGCCTCCTCGGCGGTGTCGCCCTGGACGGTTGGCGGGACGGGATAGAAGAGCTCGCGGACGTGGAGGACGTGGACGGAGCCCCCGCCGGCGCGGGCCAGCTCGACGGTGGCTGGGACGGCCTTGCGACTGTGCTCCGACTCGTCGACGGCGAGCAGCAGCTTCTCGAGCATCGAGCACCTCCAA
>CALGFH010000250.1 GCA_937881255.1 uncultured Actinomycetes bacterium | reverse complement strand
AGCCTGTGGGCGGCCGGGCTGGCCGACCGGCTGGTCTGGTACCTGGCCCCGCTGGCCATCGGCGGCCAGGCCGCCCCGGGGCTGCTCGGCGGGTCCGGGGCGGCCACCCTGGCCGGCGCCCGCCGCCTGCGGCTGGCCTCGGCCGACCGACTGGGCGACGACCTGCGGGTGATCGCGTTCCCATGCAGCGAGGAGGAAGCCTGATGTTCACCGGGATCGTGGAAGGGACCGGCACCGTGGCCGCCCTGGCCGCCGCGGCCGACGGCAGCGGGGCCCGGCTGGAGGTGGAGGCCCCCTGGCTGGCCGGGGAGCTGCGGCTGGGCGAGTCGGTGGCGGTCAACGGCTGCTGTGTGACCGTGGCCGAGCCGGCCGCCGCCGGGTTCGCGGCCGACCTGGTCGCCGAGACCCTGCGCCGCACCGCCCTGGGCGGCCTGGCCGCCGGGGCCAGGGTCAACCTGGAACGCCCGCTGGCCCTGGGCGGCCGCCTCGGCGGCCACCTGGTCCAGGGCCACGTCGACGGGGTGGCCAAGGTCCTGGACCGGGCCCCGGTGGGCGACGGCGAGGAGGTCCGAGTCGAGCTTCCAGAGGACCTGGAGCGCTATGTGGTCGAGAAGGGGTCGATCGCGGTCGACGGGGTCAGCCTGACCGTGGCCGGGGTCGGGCCCGGCTGGTTCTCGGTCGCCCTGGTGCCCCACACCCTGGAGGTGACCACCCTGGGGGACCGCCGGCCAGGCGACCCGGTGCAGCTGGAGGTCGACGTGGTCGCCAAGTACGTCGAGCGGCTGGTGGCCCCGATGCGGGCGGGCGCCAACGAGTCGTCGGTGGCGGGAAGGGCGCGCCGATGAGCGGCTTCGCCGGCGTCGAGGAGGCGGTGGCCGCGCTGGCCGCCGGCGGCATGATCGTGGTCGTGGACGACGCCGACCGCGAGAACGAGGGCGACCTGATCATGGCCGCCGAGGCGGCCACCCCGGAGACGGTTGGCTTCTTCGTCCGCCACACCTCCGGGGTGATCTGCACCCCGATGCTCGGGGAGCGGCTCGACGAGCTCGACCTGCCCCTGATGGTGACGGCCAACACCGCCCCCTACCGGACCGCCTTCACCGTCTCGGTCGACGCCCGGGCCGGCACCACCACCGGGATCTCGGCCGCCGACCGGGCCACCACCATCCAGGCCCTGATCGACCCGGCGACCAGGCCCGCCGACCTGGTCCGGCCCGGCCACATCTTCCCCCTGCGCTACCGCGAGGGCGGGGTCCTCAAGCGGGCCGGCCACACCGAGGCCGCCGTCGACCTGGCCCGGATGGCCGGCTGCGCCCCGGCGGCGGTGCTGTGCGAGATCGTCGACGACAGCGGCGAGATGGCCCGCCTGCCCCAGCTGGAGCGCTTCGCCGCCACCCACGGCCTGCCCCTGATCTCGATCGCCGACCTGATCCGGTCCCGGCGCCAGCACGAGAAGCTGGTCAAGCGGGTCGCCGAGGCCCGCATCCCGACCCGCTGGGGCGAGTTCACCGCCTACGCCTACGAGTCGCTGCTGGACGGCGAGCAGCACCTGGCCCTGGTCAAGGGGGCGGTCCAGGGGGAGGCGGACGTGCTCGTCCGGGTCCACTCCGAGTGCCTGACCGGCGACGCCCTGGGCAGCCTGCGCTGTGACTGCGGCCCCCAGCTGGAGGACGCCCTGGCCCGGATCGCCGCCGAGGGGCTCGGGGTGGTCGTCTACCTGCGCGGCCACGAGGGCCGCGGCATCGGGCTCGGCCACAAGCTGCGCGCCTACAGCCTCCAGGAGCAGGGCCGCGACACCGTCGACGCCAACCTCGACCTGGGCCTGCCGGTGGACGGGCGCGAGTACGGGATCGGCTCCCAGATCCTGGTCGACCTCGGGGTGACCACCATGCGCCTGCTCACCAACAACCCGGCCAAGTACGGCGGCCTGGACGGCTTCGGCCTCCAGATCGTCGAGCGGGTGCCCCTCCAGACCCGCCCCAACCCCGAGAACCTGCGCTACCTCCGCACCAAGCGCGAGCGCATGGGCCACCTGCTGGAGCTGCCAACGGATGAGGAGAGGGTCACATGAGGCGGGTGTACGAGGGATCGATCGACGGACATGGACGGCGGGTGGCGATCGCCGCCAGCCGCTTCAACCGGCTGGTCACCGACCCGCTGGTCGCGGGGGCGGTCTCCGAGCTGCGCCGCCACGGGGTGGCCGAGGCCGACATCGACCTGGCCTGGGTGCCCGGCGCCTTCGAGCTGCCCCTGGCCGCCGAGCGGCTGGCCGCCACCGGCCGCTACGCCGCCGTGGCCGCCATCGGCGCCGTCGTGCGGGGCTCCACCCCCCACTTCGACCACGTGGCCGGGCAGGCCGCCGCCGGGCTGGCCGCGGTCACCCGCTCCACCGGGGTGCCGGTGGCGTTCGGGGTGCTGACCTGCGACACCATGGAGCAGGCGCTCGACCGGGCCGGCGGCAAGGCCGGCAACAAGGGCGCCGAGGCCGCCCTGACCGCGCTGGAGATGGCCGGCCTGCTGGAAGCGATCGACAAGGACTGACGAGAAGGAGATCGAGTCGTGCTCAAGCTGGTGCTGCCCAAGGGGAGCCTGGAGCGGGCCACCCTGGCCCTGTTCGAGGCCGCCGACCTGCCCGTCAAGCGGGGGAGCGAGCGCGACTACCACGGCACCATCGACGACCCCAGGGTGGAGCGGGTGTCGCTGCTGCGGCCCCAGGAGATCCCCCGCTATGTCGAGGAGGGCTTCTTCGACCTCGGCATCACCGGCCGCGACTGGATCGAGGAGACCGGCAGCAAGGTGGTCAGCCTGGCCGAGCTGCCCTACTCCAAGCAGACCTCCAACCCGGTCAGGGTGGTGCTGGCCGTCCACCGCGACCTCGGGGTCGCCCGGCCAGAGGACCTCCAGCCGGGGCTGCGGGTCTCGACCGAGTTCCCCAACCTGACCAGGCGGTTCTTCGCCGAGCTGGACCTGCCGGCCCGGATCTTCCCCTCCTACGGGGCCACCGAGGCCAAGGTGCCCGAGATCGTGGACGCGGTCGTCGACCTCACCGAGACCGGCTCCACCCTGCGCAGCCACGGCATGGTGGTGATCGCGACCCTGCTCACCTCCTTCACCGAGGTGGTGGCCAACCCCGCCTCGGCGGCCGACCCCGAGCGCCGCCAGGCCATGGACGACCTGCTCACCCTGCTCGTCGGGGCGGCCACGGCCCGGTCCAAGGTGCTGATCAAGCTGAACGTGGCCGACGCCGACCTGGCCCGGGTGCTGGCCGTGCTCCCCTCGATGAAGGCCCCGACCGTGAACGAGCTCGCCGACTCGGGCTTCCACGCCGTCGAGACGGTGGTCGACAAGGCCGGCGTCAACCGGCTGATCCCCACCCTCAAGTCGGCCGGGGCGTTCGACATCCTCGAGCTCCCGATCTCCAAGATCGTCGCCTGACCAGGCGATTCGAGCGTTTTGACCTGCGCTTGTGCCCAACTTGGCGTCGCGGTACAGTCCGCGCGGCCCGGCCGACATGCCTCAGCAAACGGTGTCGAGGCCGCCGGGGTCGACAGGAGGGAAGCACGTTGCCTGAAGGCACCGTCAAGTGGTTCAGCAACGAGAAGGGCTACGGCTTCATCGCCCGCAACGGCGGTGACGACGTCTTCGTCCACTTCTCGGCCATCCAGAGCGACGGCTACAAGACCCTCAACGAGGGCCAGGCCGTCGAGTTCGAGATCACCGACGGCCCCAAGGGCCCGCAGGCCTCGAACGTGCGGCCGCTTGCGTAACGAGCAGGAGCAGGACGGGCCTTCGGTTCGTTGACGTCCGGCATCACGCAAGTTCGCAGGGCCCCGCCCCCAGGCGGGGCCTTTTGCTCAGTCCTGGCCCGGGACCCAGAGGCCGCTGGGCGGGCGCAGGATGCCGGAGTCCTCGGGCTCGGCCTCCTCCGCCGGGTCGCCGTCGGGGTGGGCCTCGAGGTGGGCGGACACGTCGGCGAAGGTCATGCGGAGGTTGGCCAGGGCGTCGCGCAGGCTCGCCTCGGGGGCGCCGAGGCGGCCCTCGGTGGCCGCCAGCATCCCGCCGAGCGCGTCCACCAGCAGGCGGGCGTCGTCCAGGTCGCGGAACCGCTCGTGCTGCTCGGGTGGGACCCCGAGGCGGACATAGGCGAGCGCGATCAGCGAGAGGGCGGCCTCGGCGACCACGTCGCCCGCCGACACCGAGGCGAGCTGCTCGCGCAGCTGCTCGAGCTGGTCGGGGGTCAGGTCCTGCTCCGACATGGGGGCTCCTCGCGACGTCGACAGCGGGAACAATCGACGCTACAGTAGCGTTGATTCGGTCGGGTCCGAGAACGTTCGGGCCCGTCAACTGCATATCGGGAGCAAAGCAGAAGCGAGGGCTTCTCACCTCTGGGCCAACGGCCCACGGGGTCATCATGACACCACCGGTTCAGATGAGGTGGAGCGGCCCTTGTGCCGCCATTTTTGTTTGGGCGCAAGCCCAGAGGAGGGATGTCAGCATCAGCGTAGAGCCCAGGATCAACGACCGGATCCGGACCCCCCAGGTCCGGGTGGTCGGCGCCGACGGCGAGCAGCTCGGGGTGATGGACACCCAGGCCGCGCTGCGGATGGCCAGCCAGCAGGACCTCGACATGGTCGAGGTCGCCCCGATGGCCCGCCCGCCGGTGGTCAAGCTGATGGACTACTCGAAGTTCAAGTACGAGCAGGCCATCAAGGCGAAGGAAGCCAGGCGCAAGCAGAACCTGGTTGCCCTCAAAGAGATGAAGATGCGGCCCAAGATCGACCCGCACGACTACGAGACCAAGAAGGGCCACGTCGAGCGGTTCCTCAAGCAGGGCCACAAGGTGAAGGTCACGATCATGTTCCGCGGCCGCGAGATGGCCCACACCGAGCTCGGGCGGCGGCTGCTGGAGCGGCTGGCCACCGACCTCGTCGAGCTCGCCCAGGTCGACAGCCCGGCCCGCCAGGACGGGCGCAACATGATCACGGTGTTCTCGCCCCGCAAGACCCAGGGCGGGCCCAAGGCCGCGCCGCCGGCCGACGGGAGGACCCCCGCCCGCACGCCATAAGTCCAGGAGACCCCGTGCCCAAGATGAAGAGCCACCGGGGCGCCGCGCGGCGCTTCCGGGTGACCAAGACCGGCAAGATCCTCCGCCGGCAGACCAAGCTGAACCACATGCTCGAGAAGAAGACCCCAGCCCACAAGCGCCGCCTCGGCCGCGAGGTCCAGGTCACCGCCGGGGACCGGCGCAGCGTGCGCCGCATGCTCGGCCTGTAGCGGGGTCTCAACCTACCGACGAACGGAAAGAGAACTCCGATGGCAAGAGTCAAGCGGGCCGTCCACGGCGCCAAGGCCAAGCGCACCACCATGGAGCTGGCCAAGGGCTACCGGGGCAGCCGGGGACGCCACTACCGGGCCGCCAACGAGCAGGTCATGCACGCCCTGCGCTACGCCTACCGGGACCGGCGGGCGCGCAAGGGCGACTTCCGGGCCCTGTGGATCGCGCGGATCAACGCGGCCGCCCGGGCCGAGGGCATGACCTACAACCGCTTCATCTCCGGCCTGCGCCAGGCCGGCATCCAGGTCGACCGCAAGGTCCTGGCCGACATCGCGGTCACCGACCCGCGCACCTTCGCGAGCCTGGTCACCAGCGCCCGCGAGGGCCTCAACGGCTCGAACAAGGCCTGACGGGCGGCCCCCGGCGGCCCGCGTGGACGTGATCACCAGCCCCAGCAACCCCGCGGTGCGGGCGGCGCGCAAGCTCGCCCGGCCGTCCTCGCGGGCCAGGGCCGAGGGTCGTTTCCTGCTCGAGGGCCCGGAGGGGATCAGGGCCGCCCTGGAGGCCGGCCACCGGCCCGACAGCCTGCTGGCCACCGAACGGGCCGCGGCCCGCCACGCCGGCCTGGTCAACCTGGCCCGCCAGCGCGGCGCCCAGGTCACCCTGGTGGCCGAGCCGGTGCTGTCCGCCCTGGCCGCCACCACCACCCCCCAGGGGCTGGTGGCGGTGCTGCCGAGCGTGCTCCGTCCCCTGGAGGCCCTGCCAGCCTCGCCCCGCCTGGTCTGCGTGCTGGCCGAGGTCCGCGACCCGGGGAACGCCGGCACCGTGCTGCGCGCGGCCGACGCCTTCGGGGCCGACGCCGTGGTCACCACCCGGGGGTCGGTCGACCCGCAGAGCCCCAAGGCGGCCCGGGCCGCCGCCGGCAGCCTGTTCCACCTGCCGGTGGTCGCCGGCGCCCCCTGGCCGGAGCTGGCCGCCGCCCTCCGCGGGCGTGGCCTGCGCCTGGTCGGGGCCGACCCGCACGCCCAGGCGGGCGTCGACCGGGCTCCCCTGGGCGAGCCGGTGGCCCTGGTCCTCGGCAACGAGGCCCACGGCCTGCCGGCCGAGATCGCCGCCGACCTCGACCTGGTCGTCCGGGTCCCCCTGGCCGGCCGGGCCGAGAGCCTCAACCTGGCCGCGGCCGCGGCCGTCCTCCTCTACGAGACCGCCCGCCAGCAGGCGAATCTCAAGGAGGCCGTGGTTGGCCGATAGCGAGGCCTACCTGGAGCTGCTGCCCGACGCGGTGGTGGTGGTCGACGCCGAGGGCCGGGTCGCCTACGCCAACCCGGCCGCCGAGCGGCTGGCCAGGGCCGGCCGGGACGAGCTGACGGGACGGCCGCTCGACGACGCCGTGCCCCTGCGCGACGGCGCCGGCAACCCGTGGTGGGCCTGCTCGGAACGGCTGCGCCGCCTCCCCGGGGTGCGGCGGGTCCCGGTGCGCGAGCTCCACCTGATCGCCGGCGGCGAGCCGACCCCGGTCGACCTCACGGCCAGCTTCCTGCGCGACGGTGCCGGCCGGGTCGTCCAGGCCATCTGCGTGCTCCGGGACGCCTCCATGCGGAAGCGGGGCGACAGCCAGCGGGGCGAGCTCATCTCCACCCTCGCCCACGAGCTGCGCTCGCCCCTGACCAGCGTCAAGGGCTTCACCTCGACCCTGCTGCACCGCTGGGAGCGCTTCACCGACGAGCAGAAGCGGGAGATGCTGGCCACCGTCAACATGGACGCCGACCGGGTGACCCGGCTGATCCGGGAGCTGCTCGACGTCTCCCGGATCGACGCCGGCCGCCTCGAGCTGCGCCGCAAGGAGTTCGACCTGGCCGCCATGGCCGAGGGCATCGTCGGCCGCTTCGAGCTCCAGCACGACGGCCACAAGTTCCAGCTCTCGTTCCCGGACGGGTTCCCGCCCGTCTATGCTGACCCCGACAAGATCGAGCAGGTGCTGACCAACCTGGTGGAGAACGCGGTGAAGTACTCCGACGGCGGGGCGGTGACGGTGACCGGGCAGGTGACCGACACCGAGGTCGAGGTCGCCGTGCGCGACCAGGGCGTCGGCATCCCCGCCGACCAGCTCCCCCTGATCTTCACCAAGTTCTACCGGCGGGCCGGCCACGGGTCGCCCAGCGGCACCGGGCTCGGCCTGTTCATCGCCCGCGGCCTGGTCGAGGCCCACGACGGCCGCATCTGGGCCGACTCGTCGCCCGACCAGGGCACCACCCTGCGATTTCGCCTGCCCCGCGGGGGCCTGGAGCTGGCCGGCATCACCTAGCCCGGCACCCGGCCCGAGCGGGGCGACCGCGAAGCGGACGTGACGTGTGTTCTGTGCGTGTTCCCGTTAGGAGCTCGATCATGCCAACCCCAGACCTCGACGCCGTCGTCGCCGCCGGGCGGCGGGCGATCGCCGACGCCCCCGACCTGGACGCCCTCCGCGAGGCCGAGCAGGCCCACCTGTCCCGCCGCTCGGCCCTGGGCGAGGTCCAGCGGTCCCTGGGCGGCCTCGACGAGGCCGCCCGCCGCGACCTCGGCCGCCGCGTCAACCAGGCCAGGACCACCCTCCAGGCCGAGCTGGCCGCCCGCCGGGCCGAGCTGGAGGCCGAGCGCGACCAGGCCCTGCTCGAGGCCGAGCGGGTCGACGTCACCCTGCCCGGCCGGGTCCCGCCCCGGGGGGCGATCCACCCGGTGACCCGGACGATCGACGAGATCGTCGACATCTTCATCGGCCTCGGCTACCGGGTCGCCGAGGGGCCGGAGGTCGAGACCGACTGGTACAACTTCCAGGCCCTCAACCTCCCCCCCGACCACCCGGCCCGGTCGATGCAGGACAGCCTCTACATCGACTCCGGCAACGGGCGCGAGGCGGGCGAGCTGGTGCTGCGGACCCAGACCTCGCCGGTGCAGATCCGGACCATGCAGGCCGGGCCGCCGCCGGTGTACGTGGTCGCCCCCGGCCGCTGCTACCGGGCCGACACCCCCGACGCCACCCATCTGCCGGTGTTCAACCAGATCGAGGTCCTGGCCGTCGACCGGGGCCTGACCATGGCCGACATGAAGGGCACCCTGCTCGCCTTCGCCCGGGCCTACTTCGGCGAGGAGCGCCAGATCCGCCTGCGCCCCTCCTACTTCCCGTTCGTCGAGCCGGGGGCCGAGGTCGACGTCTCCTGCTTCATCTGCGGCGGCACCGGCGAGGGCTGCCGCACCTGCCGGGGCGAGGGCTGGATCGAGCTGCTGGGCGCGGGCATGGTCCACCCCAACGTGCTCCGGGCCGGCGGCTACGACCCCGACGAGGTCTCCGGCTTCGCCGCCGGGACCGGCATCGAGCGGCCCTTCATGCTCCGCTCCGGCCTGGCCGACATGCGCACCCTGACCGACAACGACGTCCGCTGGCTCACCAGCGTCTGAGAGGAGCGAACCGTGAGGGTTCCACTTTCCTGGCTGGCCGAGCACGTCGACGTCGACGTCCCGGTGGCCACCCTGGCCGACAGGCTGACCTTCGCCGGCATCGAGATCGAGACCATCCACCGGGTCGGGGACGACCTGGCCGGCATCCTCACCGCCCGGGTCCTGGAGGTGACCCAGCACCCCGACGCCGACCGGCTGGTCCTGGTCCGGATCGAGACCGGCGGCGAGGACCGCTCGGTGGTCTGCGGCGCCCGCAACTTCGCCCCCGGCGACGTGGTGCCCTGGGCGGCGCCCGGGGCCAAGCTGCCCGGAGGGGTCGAGATCGGCCGCCGCACGGTCCGCGGCGCCACCTCCGACGGCATGCTCGCCTCGGCCCGCGAGCTGGGCGTGTTCGACGACCACTCCGGGATCCTGGTGCTGCCGCCCGACACCCCGGTCGGGGCCGACGTGGTCGAGGCGGCCGGCCTGCGCGACAGCGTGCTCGACGTCAAGACCGCCCCCAACCGCGGCGACATCCTGTCCATGCGGGGCATCGCCCGCGAGGTCGCGCTGCTGCTCGGCAACCAGCTGAAGCCGCTCGACCTGACCGTGCCCGAGACCGGGCCACCGGCCGACGGCCTGGCCAGCGTGGCCGTCGAGGACACCGAGGGCTGCCCGCTGTACGCCGCCCGGGTCATCCAGGGGCTGGACGCCGCCCGCCCCGCCCCCCTGTGGATGGCCAGGCGGCTGTACCTGTACGGCCAGCGGCCGCTCGGCGCGGTGGTCGACGTCACCAACTACCTGCTGCTCGACCAGGGCCAGCCGCTGCACGCCTTCGACCTGGACCTGGTCCCGGGCCGGCGGATCGTGGTCCGCCGGGCCGCCGAGGGCGAGACCGTCCGCACCCTTGACGGCCGCGACCGCCGGCTGACCACCCAGGACACCGTGATCACCTCCGGCGAGCAGGTCCTGGCCCTGGCCGGGATCATGGGCGGCGAGGACACCGAGGTCCGCGCCGGCACCACCAACGTGCTGCTGGAGTCGGCCCACTTCCCGCCGGCGTCGGTGCGGCGGACCATGCGCCGCCTGGGCATGAGCACCGAGGGCGGCCAGCGCTGGGCCCGCGGGGTCGACCCGGCCGGGGCCGAGCCGGTCTGCGACCAGGCGGCCCGGCTGATGGCCGACCTGGCCGGCGGGACGGTGGCCGCCGGGCGGCTGCGGGCCGGCCCCGGGGTGGGGGAGCGCGAGACCATCCGGCTCGACTGGGGCCGGTCCTCGGAGCGGCTGGGCGCCCCCGCCGACCCCGAGTTCGCCGCCGCCCACCTGCGCGCCTACGGCTGCCGGACCGAGGTCGCCGACCGCCGGACGGTGCTCGCCGTCCCCCCGAGCTGGCGCTTCGACCTGGAGCTCTGGGCCGACCTGGAGGAGGAGGTGGCCAGGGGCTGGGGCTACGACCAGCTGCCGGCGACCCTGCCCGGGGCCACCGGGGGCGGCCTCACCGACGCCCAGCGGCTGCGCCGCCAGGCCAGGGAGGTCCTGGCCGGCATGGGCGTGACCGAGGTCCAGACCTACCCGTTCCTGTCCCAGGCCGCCCTGGAGCGGCTCGGGCTGCCCGCCGACGACCCCCGCCGCGAGACCCTGCGGCTGGCCAACCCGCTGTCCGAGGAGGCCCCGGAGCTGCGCACCACCCTGCTCCCCGGCCTGGCCGAGGTGGCCGGGCGCAACCTGGCCAGGGGCCTGGACGGGGTCGCCGTCTACGAGCTGGGCGCGGTGTTCCTCCCCGACGCCAAGGAGGAGCTGCCGGCCGAGCCGCTCACCCTGGGGATCCTGCTCGCCGGCCAGGCCCCGGCCGGCCGCCACGACGACCCGCGCCGGCCGTTCGACTTCGCCGACGCCAAGGGCGTGGTCGAGGGGCTGGTGGCCGCCCTCGGGGTCCCGGGGGCCGGCTTCCGGGCCGCCGAGCCGCTGCCGTACCACCCGGGCCGCTGCGCGGCCGTGCTCCTGGAGGACCGGCCGGTCGGCGTGCTCGGCCAGCTCCACCCGCGGGTGGCGGCGGCCTGCGAGCTGCCCGCGGCCGCCTTCGCGGTCGAGCTCGAGCTGGGCCCGCTGCTGGCCGCGGTGCCCAGGATGCGCCCGGCGGCCACCCCGTCGCCCTACCCGGAGCTCTCCTTCGACGTGGCCTTCCTGGTCCCGCCGGGGGTGCCGGCCAGCGACCTGGAGGACGTGCTCCGCGAGGCCGGAGGCGAGCTGCTGGCCAGGCTCACCCTGTTCGACGCCTACCAGGGGCCGCCGCTGCCGCCCGGCCACCGCAACCTGGCCTACCGGGTCGCGCTCCAGGCGGCCGACCGCACCCTCACCGACGCCGACGGGGCCGCCACCCGCGACCGCATGGCCGCCCTGGCC
>CALGFH010000249.1 GCA_937881255.1 uncultured Actinomycetes bacterium | reverse complement strand
GCTAGTGGAGGAGTTCCTGTCCTCGACCGTCCGCGGCCTGGCCCAGGGGTCGCTGTACACCCTGCTCGGGCTCGGGTTCGTGATCGTCTACCGCGGCACCGGGGTGGTGAACTTCGCCCAGCCGGCCCTGATGATCCTCGGCGCCTACTGGACATCGTACTTCGCCCTGGTCGTCGGCCTCGGGTTCTGGCCGGCCCTGGCCCTGGCCGTGCTCGTGACCGCCCTGCTGGGGGCGGCGGTCGAGCGGGTGGCCCTGCGGCCCATGGTCGGCGAGCCGGTGTTCTCGGCCACCATGGTCACCGTCGGGGTGTTCATCGTCCTCCAGGTGGTGGCCGGCGACCTGATCGGCCTGGAGCTGCGCCAGGTCGGCCACCCGTGGGGGCTGGAGCGGACCGAGGTCGCGGGCGTGGTGGTGTTCCACTCCGACCTGGCCAAGCTGGCCGTCACCGCCACCGTGGTCGCGCTGCTCTGGCTGTTCCTGCGCCACTCCCGCCTGGGGCTGGCCATGCGGGCCACCGCGGCCAGCCAGGAGACCGCCCTCGCCCTCGGGGTGCCGGCCGGGCGCATGTTCGGGCTCGCCTGGGCCATCTCGGGAGCGCTGGCCGCGGTGGCCGGGATGCTGGTGGCCACCGGCGGGGCCGGGTTCAGCCAGGCCACCACCCTGGTCGCCCTCAAGGCGCTGCCGGCGATCGTCCTCGGCGGCCTCGACTCGGTCCCCGGGGCGGTGGTCGGCGGGTTGATCATCGGCCTGGCCGAGGCCTACACCAAGACCTACCAGGCCGAGCTGTTCCCCTGGGCCGGTGACAACGTCGATCAGGTGGTGCCGTACGTGGTCATGCTGGTCGTGCTGCTGGTCCGCCCCTACGGGCTGTTCGGCACCCGGGAGGTGGAGCGGGTGTGAGGGGCCGGCCCGAGCTGTTCACCAGCTACGAGCGCGACCAGGCGCCGCTCAACACCCCGGCCAAGCGGGCCTTCTTCGGGCTGCTGCTGGCCGGCCTGCTGCTGTTCCCGTTCAGCGTCACCGCCGAGCTGACCGCCCTGGGCGCCACCGCCCTGCTCGCGGCGGTGGGGGCGATCGGGCTCAACCTGGTCACCGGCTACGCCGGCCAGGTGTCACTCGGGCACGCCTTCTTCCTCGGCCTCGGCGCCTACACCGCGGCCGTGCTCTCCGGCGACCCGGACGGCCGCTCGCTCGGCTTCGGCCTCGACATGGCCATCTGGCTGCCGGCCGCCGGGCTCCTCCCGGCCCTGGTCGGGCTGCTGATCGCCCCGGTGGCGATCCGGCTCAAGGGCCTCTACCTGGCCATCGTCACCCTGGGGCTGGTGTTCATCGGCGAGCACCTGTTCCGCGAGCTCACCGCCGTCACCGGCGGCCCCGGGGTGGGCCGGCCCGCCGCCCAGCTGCACCTGCTCGGGGTCGACCTGGGCCGGCGCAGCGAGATCCTCGGCGGCTACCCGATCACCCGCGAGATCAAGCTGTACCTGATGGCCCTGGTCGTGCTGGTGCTGCTGGCCGTCCCGGCCAAGAACCTGGCCCGCTCGGCCGTCGGCCGGGCCTTTGCGGCCGTGCGCGACCGCGACCTGGCCGCCGAGGTCATGGGCGTCTCGCTGACCCGGCACAAGCTGATCGCCTTCACCATCTCGTCGTTCTACGCCGGCATCGCCGGGGCGCTGCTGCCAACGGTGACCGGGTTCATCGAGCCGGGCAGCTACAACCTGCTGCTGTCGGTGCAGTTCCTGGCCATGATCCTGATCGGCGGGGTGGCCACCCTTTCCGGATCGCTGCTGGGGGCGGCCTTCGTGATCCTGCTGCCCCGGCTGGTCGAGGAGCTGCCCCGCTTCCTGCCCTTCGTGGCCAGCCAGTCCACCGGCGGCGTGCTCACCACCTTCCAGCTCCAGACGCTGCTCTACGGGGTCCTGATCGTGGTCTTCCTGATCGCCGAGCCCAGGGGCCTGTTCGGCATCTGGGTGCGGGCCCGCAACTACTGGAGAGCCTGGCCGTTCTCGTACTAGCCGAAGGAGGCACCCATGGCCGGCATGGGCAAGAACAGGATCCTCGTCGCGGTGGCCGTGCTCGCCCTGGTCCTCACCGCCTGCCAGGGCGGCGAGACCGGCGGCGGCTCCGAGGCCGGTGACGTCAAGGTCGACATCGGCGTGACCACCGAGCCGTGTCCCGGCGGCAACGCCGAGCGCGACTGCATCTACCTCGGGGTGCTGTCGGACCTGACCGAGGGGCCGTTCCGGGCCCTGGCCGTGCCCATCACCGACGGCCAGAAGGCGTTCTGGAAGCGGGTCAACGACCAGGGCGGCATCGGCGGCCGGTACGAGGTGAACATCGAGACCTACACCCGCGACAACAAGTACAACCCCCAGGAGCACGTGGCCAAGTACCGCGAGATCGAGCCCAAGATCCTCGCCCTGGCCCAGACCCTCGGCACGCCGCCGACCCTGGCCGGCCTGCCCCTGTACAAGGAGTCCGACATCATCGCCGCCCCCGCCTCCTGGTGGTCAGGCTGGGAGTTCGAGGACGTCATCCTGGAGAGCGGCTACAGCTACTGCACCGAGGCCATGAACGGCCTCGACTGGGCGACCGAAGAGTTCGGCAAGCCGGGCACGGTCATGGCCGTCCACTACCCGGGCGACTACGGCGGCGACTCGGCCGCCGGCGTGGCCGAGTGGGCCAAGGTCAACGGGGTCGACTTCCAGGCCAGCGCCCACGATGTCCAGACCACCCCCAACGCCCAGGCCGGCAACCAGGACGCGGCCGTGGAGAAGATCCTCCGGGCCGACCCGGACGTGGTCATGGTCGCCACCGGCCCGGCCGAGATGGCCGAGATCGTCGGCAAGGCCGCCGCCCAGGGCTTCGAGGGCCGCTTCGTCGGGTCGGTCCCGACCTACAACCCGGCCCTGCTCAAGAGCGAGGCCGCCCCCGCCATCAAGGCCCTCTACCACTTCGTCGCCCCGTGGGGCCCCTGGGGCAGCGACACCCCGGCCCACCAGGCCATGGAGCAGGCGGCCGGCGGCAAGGCCCCGGCGAACGACGGCTACACCTTCGGCTGGATCTGGTCGTACCCGCTCAAGGCCGTCCTCGAGCGGGCCGTCCAGAACGGCGACCTGACCCGGGCCGGCGTCCGCGCCGCCGTCACCCAGGTCACCGTCGACTACGAGGGCGCCCTCCCCGACAAGACCTACAGCGGCGAGCCCAACCAGACGACCGTCCGCCAGGCCCTGATCGCCAAGCCCGACGACTCCGCTCCCCTCGGCTCCTCGGTGCACAAGGACTTCTTCGTCGGTCCCACCGCCGAGAAGTTCGACTTCACCAAACCCTGCGTGGCCGCCGGCTGACCGCTCCGGGGGGTTAGCATCCCGGGCATGACCGAACGCCTGGCCGACCCCCTCGACCCGCCCGAGGCGACCCAGGCGGCGGTGGCCGCGGCCACCGCCGCCGACGTCGTCATCCGTGAGCTGCACCGGATGGAGCAGCTGAAGGCGGCCCAGCGGCTGTTCGAGGAGGTGTGGCGGCCGGCCGAGGGGCAGCCACCGCCGGTGACCGGGGAGCTGCTGCGGGCGCTGGCCCACGCCGGGAGCTACGTGGTCGGGGCGTACGCCGGCACCCGGATGGTCGGGGCCAGCGCCGGGTTCTTCACCGCCCCGCCCGACCCGGCCCTGCACTCCCACATCACCGGGGTCGCGCCCCAGGGCCAGCACCGGGGGATCGGCTTCGCCCTCAAGGTCCACCAGCGGGCCTGGGCCCTGGCCCGGGGGGTGCCGGTGGTCGTCTGGACCTTCGACCCGCTGGTGGCCCGCAACGCCTGGTTCAACCTGGCCAAGCTGGGGGCCACGCCCACCGCCTACCTGGAGGACTTCTACGGCCCCATGACCGACGCCATCAACGCCGGGATGGCCAGCGACCGGCTGCTGCTGACCTGGAAGCTGGACGACCCGGCGGTCGCCGCCGCCTGCGTCGGCCGGCCCCGGCCGCCCTCCCCGGCCCCGGGAGCGGCCGAGCCGGCCCTGACCGCCGGGCCCGGCCTGGAGCCGGTCGCCCACGACACCGGCGCGCCGCTGGTCACCGTCGAGGTGCCGCCCGACGTGGAGGCGCTCGGCCCCGGGCCGCGCCGGGCCTGGCGCGAGGCCGTCCGCCAGGCCCTCGGCGGCCGGCTGGCCGCCGGGGCCGCCGTCACCGGGTTCCTGCGCCGGCCCGACCGCTACCTGCTCACCCAGCCGCCGACGGGTGGCCCCAGATGAAGCTCGAAGGGGTCGAGCTGCGGCGGGTCGCGCTGCCGCTGGTGTCGCCGTTCCGGACCTCGTTCGGGGTCGAGCAGGACCGGGACGTGCTCCTGGTCCGGGCGGTCACCGACGGCGCCGAGGGCTGGGGGGAGTGCGTGGCCGCGGCCGAGCCCCGCTACTCCTCGGAGTACGCCGACGGCGCCGCCGACGTCCTGCGCCGGTTCCTGGTCCCGGCCGTGGCCGGGGCCGGCGACCTCGACCCCGAGGCGCCGGGCGCGGCCATGGCCTTCGTCAAGGGCCACCGCATGGCCAAGGCGGCCCTGGAGCTGGCCGTGCTCGACGCCTGGCTGCGGGCCAGGGACGAGCCCCTGGCCGGCCACCTGGGCGCGACCCGGGACCGGGTCCCGGCCGGGGTGTCGGTCGGGATCATGGGCTCGGTGGCCGAGCTGCTGGACGCGGTGGCCGGCTACCTGGGCCAGGGCTATCTCCGCATCAAGCTCAAGATCGAGCCCGGCTGGGACCTGGAGCCGGTGGCCGCGGTGCGCGAGCGCTTCGGCGACGAGGTCCTGCTCCAGGTCGACGCCAACGCCGCCTACACGGTGGCCGACGCCGGCCACCTGGCCGGGCTGGACCGGTTCGGGCTGCTGCTGATCGAGCAGCCCCTGGCCGAGGACGACCTGGCCGGCCACGCCGAGCTGGCCGGGCGCCTGGCCACCCCGGTGTGCCTCGACGAGTCGATCACCTCGGCCAAGGTGGCGGTCGACGCGGTCGCCCTCGGCGCCTGCCGGATCGTCAACGTCAAGGCCGGCCGGGTCGGCGGCTACCTGGAGGCCAGGCGCCTGCACGACGCCTGCCGGGAGCGGGGCGTGCCCCTGTGGTGCGGCGGGATGCTGGAGACGGGGATCGGCCGGGCCGCCAACGTCGCCCTGGCCGCCCTGCCCGGCTTCACCCTGCCCGGCGACACCTCGGCCTCCGACCGCTACTACCGCCAGGACCTGACCCC
This sequence comes from uncultured Actinomycetes bacterium, assembly GCA_937881255.1. Taxonomy (GTDB): domain Bacteria; phylum Actinomycetota; class CALGFH01; order CALGFH01; family CALGFH01; genus CALGFH01. The sequence continues at coordinate 2,061 of CALGFH010000249.1, read as the reverse complement.
GCCGTTCGTGCTCCGCGACGGCCACCTCGAGGTCCCGCCCGGCCCCGGGATCGGGGTCGAGCCCGTCCCCGAGATCCTGGAGGAGCTGACCACCTCGGCCGAGTGGATCCCGGCCTGAGGCGGCCAGCCCTCCGCGGACCCGCTACAGCAGGGTGAGCCCGTAGACGCTCAGGGCCTCGTCGGCCGGCTGGAAGAAGCTCTGGAAGCCGCTCTGGCTGCAGCCGCCGATGGTGCCGCCCGAGGTGATGCCCTGGGCCAGGCTGCCGGCGTACATGGCGCCGCCGCTGTCGCCCGGCTGGGTGCAGATGTTGGTCCGGGTCATGCCGTAGACCGTGCCCTCGGCGTAGCGGACGGTCACGTTGTAGGCCTGGACGGTGCCGCAGGTCGTGCCCGTGGTCGACCCGGTCTTGCAGGCCGAGCCGCCGACCGGGACCCGGCCGGCCCCGGTGATGTCACGGAAGGCGCCGTAGTGGAGCACGCCGCCGCGCGGGTCGAGGGCGGCCGGGTTGCTGATCCTGATCGCCCCGAAGTCGTTGCCGGGGAAGCTGGAGGCGGCCACCGGGCCGATCGTCTGCCCGCTCGAGGTCGTCCAGGTGCCGCCCAGGTCGGTGCAGTGCCCGGCCGTGAGGACGTAGTTGCGGCCGCTGCCGCTGCGGGTGTTGAACCCGGCCGAGCAGCGCGACCCGCCCCGGTAGATGGCCTGGCCGCCGTAGAAGGCCTGGGTCCGCACGGCCGGGGTGCGCTCGACCCGGACCGCCGCCCCGAACGACCGCGCCCTGGCCAGGAAGGCCGAACCCCGCCCGGCGGGGACGCTCACCAGCACGGTGTTGGAGGCCAGGTCGACGCCCCAGCTGGCCCCGGCCGGTGCGGTCCCGGCGGCGTCGAGGGCGGCCCGGACCCGCTCCAGGCTGGCGCTGCTGCGGGTGACCAGCTTGGGTGTCGCCCCGGCGGCCCGGACCTGCGCGGCCGCCCGGGCGCCGAGGACGTTGACGGTCAGCCGGCCCGAGGCGTCGAGGTAGGCGCCGGCCCCCTGGGCGCCGAGGGCCCTGGTCAGCCGGTCGGCGGTGGCCGCCTGGTCGGCGCTCTGGGCGCCGGTGGGGGCGGCGCTGGCCGCCGGGGCGACCAGCAGCGCGGCCACCGCCAGCAGCAGGCCGAGGACGAGCAGCCGGACGCGGCCGCCGGGACGGGATGGAAGGAATGGCGACATTGCCCCACCTCCTGGGGTGCCGTCGGGACGGGGGAGTGACACGGGCCGGGGGACACGTGCCGTCCCTGACGCGACCGGAGGGTCCAGGACAGACCAGACGGGACGACTCTACACAAACCGTACGTCTTAGAAAATGCTTATAAACGGATCGTGACGCGCTGTCAAGACACCCCGCGCGCCGCCCAGGCCCGGGCGACCAGCGGGAGCGAGCCGTCGGCGGCGGACGGCAGGCGCCGGCGGAGCTCCTCCCGCAGGGCGGCCCGCCGGGGCTCGTCCAGGGACAGGGCGTAGCCCGGCGCGGGGCCCTGGCCGCCGAGGAACGGGCCCCAGTAGTCGTCGAAGTCCCGGAACCGGGTCGGCACCTCGATCGGCCGCACGTCCACCTCGGCCAGCCCGGCGTCCCGGAACAGGTGGGCGAGCGGCTCCGGCTGGCACAGCCCGAAGCGCCGGCCCTCGTCCAGCCCGGCCGCGGCCGGGTCGAGCGCGGCCGCCGCGTCCCAGAAGTGGCGGATGAGCTCCATCCGGCCGGCGTAGTCCCAGACATAGGCCGCCACCCGGCCTCCGGGCCGGGCGACCCGGATCATCTCCCGCACGGCCAGGGCGGGGTCGGGGACGAAGTTCAGCACCAGCCCGCTGACCACGGCGTCGAACCGGGCGTCGCCCAGCGGCAGCCGGCGGGCGTCGGCGGCGGCGAACCGGGCGCGGTCGCCGGCGAGCTGGGACCGGGCGTGGGCCAGGAACCCGGCCGACGGGTCGGCCCCGACGACCAGGGCCGGGTCGGCCGCGCCGAGCACGGTCCGGCTGAGGGCGCCGGTGCCGCAGCCGACGTCCAGCCAGACGGCGCCGTCGGCCAC